>JAYVYR010000173.1:0-14199 GCA_043784065.1 Acidimicrobiaceae bacterium | reverse complement strand
TCGGAGGTGACGTCCTCTTCGAAATTACTCTGGTCGGTGGACACCAGGTCGCCCAATGTTGCCGTGGAATCAGCCGCTGCTGGCTGATCGAGGCTGGCCACGACACGGGCTGACTGCGTCAGGTCCTCTCGCATGCCTGCCGAGGTATTGGTGGCATTGTCCAGCTCGGCGTCGGTCGGCGGACGCTGCAGTTGGTGGGTGAGCTCCCATGTGGCGGCATCCACCTGCTGGTTGCGCTCGGCTACCTCCATCGGCAGGCGGATGGTGCGCCCGTGTTGCTGGACGGCCCGCTGGAGGGCCTGGCGGATCCACCACGTGGCATAGGTGGAGAAGCGGAAACCCCGCTCCCAGTCGAACTTGTCGACGGCCCGCATGAGCCCGAACGTGCCTTCTTGGATCAGGTCGGGCAGGTCCACGCCCCGATCCTGGTAGCGGCGGGCCCAGTGAACCACCAGCCGGAGGTTGGCCGCAACCATTTCCCGCCGGGCGGCATCATCGCCGACGGCGACGCGCTTGGCCAGCTCGGTCTGGGCGTCGTGGTCGGGTAGCGGGTGGAAGTCCAGGTCTCGGAGGAATAGTCCTAGGCTGTCCGCATCTGATCCCCTGTTACGGTTGGCGGCGGTCTTGACTGCGCCCGACAGGGCGACTGATCCGGCTACGGGTGGATTGGTTCCGTGAGCGGTTACTGAGGGGCTCGTTGTCGTCTTTGTCGCTGTCGCCGTGTGGGTGGTCATCCCTCTCCTCGTCATCCTGGTCGGACTTGCACTGGGTGTAACGCCGGAACCTTCCCATACATTCCTGGCTCTGGAATGCGATTCCGTTGCCGGGTGACGCACGAGTTGGTGAGGCGCGCGGTTTGCGCTTCATGTATTCGGAGTGGTCGGCTGCACGGATGAACATTCCCCGAACTCGAGTCGTCCTCATCCGCCACGGCGAAACTGCCTGGAGCCGAGATCGGCGCCATACCGGCCGCACGGATATTCCGCTGACGTCTCACGGCGAGGTTCAGGGTGCCGGCCTGGCCCAGCGCCTCGACGGGCGAGAGTTCGTCAATGTCCTGGTCAGCCCTCTTTCCCGGGCTACGGCTACGGCCGAACTGGCCGGTTTGGCCGCCGCCGAGATCACACCGGACCTGGTCGAATGGGACTACGGCGACTACGAAGGACGCACCACAGCTGCCATACGCAAGGATCAGCCGGGTTGGGACCTCTTCAGCGACGGCGTCCCCCACGGCGAGTCCCTCCATCAGGTGGCCTCCCGGGTGGACCGGGTGATCGGCCGGATACGTTCCGGATCGGGTGACGTGGCCTGCGTGGCCCACGCCCACCTGCTACGGGTGCTTGCCGTCCGGTGGCTTGGAATCGAGCCGGAGGACGCCCGCTACCTGGTGCTGGGCCCGGCTTCAATCAGTGTGCTCGGGTGGGAGCGAGAGCAGCCAGTCGTCGAGCACTGGAATACGTGAACGATCGAGGCGAGGTCGGGGGCTGAGGCGAACGGGGCTTGGAGACCTTTCCTCCGGGCTCAGTGCGGCGCACTGTCAGGCCGACGCTGATCTTCGGTGTCGATCCGGATGGGGTCAGGCGGAGCTGATGTGGGCTGGCGATCGGCCGGGCGCACTGGTTCCATCGACTCCTGCCGGAATTGGCGCCGAGGTCCGGTCCACTTGGCCGGTGGAGCGTCGAGCCGATAGGCGATGTCGTAGGCGACCGCCTCATAATTGACTCGCCAGCCCCGGAAGTGGGCCCATGCCTCGGACTTGGGACGAGTGGCCGTCAGTCCGACCGCCACGAGGCGGTCGTATGCCTCGTCGAACGTCGACACCTCGAGGGTGATGGGGTGGTCCGGGTCCGGGTCCGGGTCGAAGGGGATCCGGGT
The DNA here is from genome assembly GCA_043784065.1 of Acidimicrobiaceae bacterium. Classification (GTDB taxonomy): domain Bacteria; phylum Actinomycetota; class Acidimicrobiia; order Acidimicrobiales; family RAAP-2; genus Bog-756. The sequence goes on along the minus strand of JAYVYR010000173.1, from coordinate 12,324 downwards.
GGCTTGGGCGATGTCGCGCAGGCACGTGAACCCCATGCGGATGCACATCCGGGCCTCGATTGGAGCACCCACGGGGTCCATGGCCAGGTTCAGGGCGGCGGCATCCATGACCGCGATGAGGCTGACGATCCAAGAATTTTGAGCCCGAGGAGAGCGCAGATACAACAGCGAGGGGTAAGTGGAATGGCTCTCGGCGACGTCGGCCGCCCACCGCTCCCACTCGGCGAATAAGTTGGCCAGATTGTCGATGGTGCCCACCAATTGGTGACGGATCAGCAATTCCGGACCCCATGCGGGCGAGCCGGCCCGGGACTCGAGGAGCGTGACCAGTGTCTCTCTTCGGTTGTAGGCGGAGTAGAGCGTTGGCAGGTAGGCGATCTGCAGCGCGACCAGCACCATGCCGGTCCCAGCGGCTACGAAGTCGACGACCCGCGAACCCTCGGTGTGCGTCAGAGTGAAGCCAAGGGTGAAGACGGAGGAGCCGGCTTCGGAGAATGCGGTTGCGAACGACCCGGCGCCGATACCCCAGTTGATCAGGGTGAAACCGACCATCGTCATGGAGAGCCAGGTGATGAGCAGAATTACCAGGGCCACGGGCTCGGCCACGGCCAGAATACGGTCCTTGGCCTGGTAGGTCCGGGTCAGTTGGGCCACGTTGCGGAACGCCACCCGGACGATGAGCACCGGGTAGAGCACCAGACCGGTGGCCGGTCGGGGCACGATGAGAACGGTAAGAACGCTGTTTGCCGTGCCGAGCAGGATGACGATCCCGACCAGGAGCACGAGGATGCGCACGGCGGTCATCAGTGGGGGAGAAGTGGGATCAAGAGGCCGGCGTGGGCAACGTGGGGCTTCGGCCCTGGGCACGGGCCACCATGTCGGCCAGGTTGAACGAATCGAGGTGGGTGCGCATGTGCTCGCCCACATCGGCCCACACGGTCAGGAGGACACACTGACCCTCGTGGTCGCAGGCGCCGTTCTCGTGGGGGAGACCGAAGTCGCCAGCCACGATGGGGCCATCCACGGCCGACACGATCTGGGAGAGAGTGATCTCCTCGGGAGACCGGGCCAGCACGTAGCCACCACCTACGCCGCGTTTCGAGCGCACCAGCCCGGCACCTTTAAGGGCGAGCAGGATCTGTTCTAGATACGGCTGGGGGAGCCCGGTGCGCTCGGCAATGTCGCGCACTGCCGTCGGACCCAGCGCTCCGCTGTCGGCACGGAGCGCCAACGACAGGAGTGCCCGGCTGGCGTAGTCACCACGGGTCGATACCCTCACAGGACCATGCTACGGCCTGGGTGCGGCGGACGGATTGTGCCGATTACAGGGGCGAGATGGTCGCCGACGACCGCAGCCCCGTCTGGCGGCACGGTCGATGGCGGGGTCAGCGGCCGAGCTTGCCGGCAGCGAGGTCCTCGGCCATGGCCCACCCAAAGGTGACCAGCCGCCCGCCGTTCGAGCAGTTGACCGAATCGAAGAAGGTGATGACCTCGACGCTCGGCTCAGACTTGTGACTGGCGAAGTCGAATCCGCCGGCCTCGAGCCCGTCGCCAGTCACCACGAAGGTACGGTCGTCGATGCGTCCGTCAGCGCCGAAGCGCTTGGCCAGGCGACGTCCCCACGCCCGCTCCTCGCCAGAGGCCCGTGCGGCCGGGGCAGGGACCACGTCGGTGAGTCCGGCAAAGGCCTTGAACCCGTCGGGACCGAGGAGACGGGTACCGACCAGGACGTCCTCGTCTGGAAACGCCAGCAAGGCCCGCCGATACTTGTCGCCCATCATGGAACGCAACACGGTGTCGGACCGGGAGGTCCGGTCGATGGTGGCCAGCCCGATCAGGAGGGACGGAGTGCCACCGATGCGTTCCAATGTGGAGAAGGCGTAGCCACGAAGCTTGTTTCCCTCTCGGGCCCGAGTGACCAGTACCCACTCTTCACGCTGCTTGGACAGGAACCCGATGTCGAATCGTGGCTCGCGCTCCGCGCATAGGTCGGCCATCTCGGCCAGCTCGGCGTCACTGATCGACGTGCAATCCTTGGTCTCCACCTGGATGGACATATGTCGTTCCGTACTCCTCGATCTCCCTGCGTCTCCATCCCCCGCACCTGGTCATCCGTGGTCTCCAGAACGTGCCGCCGCAGGGGAGGGGCCTCGTTCCGGACAACCCACGCCTGGTGCCTGCCCTAGATTTTACGGGATTTCTGGCCTCCTGTCGTATCCGCCCCTTCGAACGAGGGTTCCAAGCCTCTGACCAGGGATGGAACCGGAGGCCGGTTGAGGCGTGCCGATCGGGCGGGCCGTCCGTCCTGACGGTTCGTCAGGACTGGATGGCGTGGGGACCGAGCAAGACGCGGAGCTCGCCCATCAACCCGCGGCTCGAGTCCACGTTGAACTCGGAGGGCAGCCGGAGCACCTTGTCGCCCACGTGCAGCAGTACTGGCGAGTGCCCCGGGTGATCCGACAACAGGCGCTTCAGGTTGTCGACCGTGCGATCGGTGAGGGTGCCCAACGGAAGTGAGATCCGCAGGTCGCGTAGGCCATCAACCGACAGGTCGGGACGGGACACTTCCATGCAGACGAGCTTCAATCGTTCGTCGCGCATATCGAGCCGTGCCCTGACTACCACGATGGCGTCGTCGTCGAGCAGGGCCCCGTAGTCGGCCATTGTCTTCGGGAAGACGAATGCCTCGATGGAGGCGTTCAGGTCCTCCAGCACGAAGGTGGCCATGAGGTCGCCCTTCTTGGTGTAGCGGCGTTGGAGTTCGGTGATGACCCCTCCGATCACCTTCACGCCGCCCCCGTCGTAGCCGGCCGCGGCTGCAGCGTCAGAGTCGTAGTCGCGCAGTTCGGCCAGGGTGCAGTCGGTGAGTCGGGACAGCGAACCCTCCAGGCCCATCAACGGATGGTCACTGATGTATAGGCCCAGCATCTCCTTCTCGAAGGCCAGGCGGAGCGACTTGTCGAATTCCGTATCGGGAATTGCCAACCGCGTGTCGGCGAACCCGGTCGTGTGGCCCTCGCTGGGTTCTTCCAGAGTGGCGAACAGCGACATCACCCCGGCATCGAGCTCGCGACGTCGCTCGAGCGTGCGGTCGACGATCTCTTCGAATGACAAGAATAGGCCCTGGCGGGCGTGGCCCATGGAGTCGAAGGCGCCACCCTTGATGAGCGATTCGATGGTCCGCTTGTTCAGGACCTGCGGGTCGACCCGCTGACAGAAGTCGTAGTAGTCGACGAAGGGTCCCTCGGCCTCACGCTCGGCCACGATGAGGGCGACGAGCGCCTCGCCCACGTTGCGCACGGCGGCCAGACCGAACGTGATTGCACCGGCGCTGTCGCCCGACATGCCGATGGCGCCCTCCCCTGCGGTGAAGTCCGGGGTGAACTCGGCCAATGAGCGATTGACGTCGGGAACCTGGACCTCGATGCCCAGCGAACGGCACTCGCCGAGGTAGATCGCTGTTTTGTCCTTGTTGTCCTTGACACTGGTCAGCAGGCTGGCGAAGTACTCGACCGGAAAGTGGGCCTTCAGCCAGGCCGTCTGGTAGGCGATGAAGCCGTAGCCGTACGAGTGTGACTTGTTGAAGGCGTAGTCGGCGAAGGGCTCGATGATGTCGAACAAGGTGGTGCCCAACGCTTCGCCGTACTCCTGGGTGATGCATCCGGCCACGAATTTCTCTCGTTCGGCCTGGATCAGGGCACGGTCCTTCTTCCCGCAGGCCTTCCTCAGGTTGTCGGCCTCGGCCAGCGTGTAGCCGGCGAACTTCTGGGCCACTCGCATGACCGACTCCTGATAGATCATCAAGCCATAGGTGTCCGCCAGAATCTCCTCGAGGTCCGGATGCTCGTAGGTGACAGGTTGGCGGCCGTTCTTGCGGTCGGCGTAATCACGGTGCATGTTGGCCGCCATCGGCCCCGGCCGGTAGAGAGCGACCAGGGCGGCCACATCGTCGAACGAGGTGGGGGCCAGGGAGCGCATCAGCGAGCGCATCGGCCCCCCTTCGAGCTGGAACACGCCCATCGAGTCGCCCTTGCGGAGCATGAGGAACGTCGGTTCGTCGTCGAGGGGGATGTTGTCGATGTCGGGACGACTTCCGGTCGAAATCTCGATGAGGTCGAGGGCGCGCTCGATGACGGAGAGATTCCGCAGCCCGAGGAAGTCCATCTTGAGCAGCCCGAGATCTTCGACGCCGTGCATCTCGTACTGGGTCACGATTGGGGCGTCGCCAGGATTGTTGTTGTCCGGCTTGCGCTGAATGGGGACATACTCGGTAAGGGGCAGGTCGGTGATGACTACCGCCGCGGCATGGATGCCGTCCCCCCGGCGCAGTCCTTCGAGCCCCTTGGCCACGTCGATGACCTTTTTGGCATCGGGGTCCGTCTCGTACATGGTGCGCAACTCGGCCGCCGCCGCGAAGCCGTCCTCGAAGCCCTCGACCTTGGTCAGGCAGGCCGCTAGCGGGGTGTCCCGGCCCATCATGAGTGGGGGCATGGCCTTGGCTATCTTGTCGCCCACGACGTAGGGGAAGCCGAGGACGCGTGATGCATCGCGCACGGCAGCCCGGGCCTTGATGGTGGAGAAGGTGACGATCTGGGCGACGTGGTCCGAGCCGTACCGCTCTGCGGCGTACTTGATCATGTCGCCGCGGTAGCGCTCGTCGAAGTCCATATCGATATCGGGCATCTGGATGCGCCCAGGGTTGAGGAAGCGCTCGAACAGCAGGTCGTATTTGATGGGATCGAGGTCGACGATCTGGAGGCAGTAGGCGACGCAGCAGCCAGCCGCCGAGCCGCGGCCCGGCCCCACCCGGATGCGCTGGGAGCGGGCAAAACGGATGAGGTCCCAAACCACCAAAAAGTAGGCCGAGAACCCCATGCTGGCGATGACCTCGAGCTCGTAGTCGAGACGCACCATGACTTCCGCTGGAATCGGCATGCTGTAGCGATCCTTGGCACCTTCGACACTCAGGTGACGGAGGTAGGCGGCAGCCCGGACCTCGTAGGTGTCCCCGGTGAACTCGTCAGGTACGGGAAATTGGGGCAGGCTCGGCTTGCCGAATTCGATCTCGACATTGGCCCGCTCGGCGATGAGCAAGGTGTTGTCGCACGCCTCGGGCAGCTCGCTGAAGAGGTGGCGCATTTCTGCCGCCGACTTCAGGTAGTGCTCCTGACCATGGAACTTGAACCGCTTGGGGTCATCGATGAGGGCGCCGGTCTGGACGCACAGTAAAGCATCGTGGGCGACGTGGTCTTCGCGGTGGGTGTAGTGGCTGTCGTTGGTGGCGAGCAGCGGGGCACCGATGCGCTGAGCGATCTCGACCAGGGCCGGGTTGGTCTTGTGCTGCTCGGGGAGTCCGTGGTCTTGGATCTCCACGAAGAGGTTGCCTTGGCCGAAGATGTCCTGGAGGCGGGCCGCCAGCATCTCGGCTTTGACCTGGTCGTCGGCCAGAAGGGCCTGGAGGACGACGCCACCGAGGCAGCCGGTGGTGGCGATGAGGCCTTTGGCGTGGCGTTCGAGAAGCTCCCAGTCCAAACGGGGCTTGTAGTAGTAGCCCTCGAGGTAGGCGGCCGATGAAAGTTTGAGGAGATTGCGGTAGCCCTCATTCGACTCAGCCAGCAGAGTGAGGTGGTAGTAGAGCTTCTCGCCCCCACCGGTATCACCCCCGGTGTCGTCGACCTTGCCACGCCGCACCGGTCGCTCATGGCGTGACTCGGCGGCCATGTACGCCTCGGTGCCGATGATCGGATTGATGCCGGCCTTGCGGCATGCTGCGTAGAAGTCGAGAACCCCGTACATGTTGCCATGGTCGGTGATTCCGAGGGCCGTCTGGCCGTCGGCCACTGCCGCCTCGACAAGGTCGCCCACCCGCGCCGCCCCGTCCAGCATCGAGAACTCGGTGTGGGTGTGGAGGTGGGTGAACGACCGTTCTGCCAACGTCTCTGTGTACCTTTTCGGATCGGTCATCCAGGCCCGTGGGGGACGCCGAAAGGCGCTGTCCACAGGCTGTGGACGAGTTACAGCGCTGTTATTCCGACGATAGCGCGCACGGCAACATGTCGGCGGTTCGACCCGCTGACCTGGACCGCTCTCCAGGCTCAGGCTATGGGCCGAAGCCAGAGTGTCATCCAGAAATCGGACGGGGCGGTCCACCCGTGCGGGCAAAAGGGGCGGAGAAATCGAAGACGTGCCAGGATCGGCAGATGACGCACCGACGCATCGACGTACCCCGCACGATCGACGCACCACCGGAGGCCATCTTCGCCGTCCTGACCGATCCACGGGGCCATGTGGCCATTGACGGTTCGGGCATGCTGATGTCGGCCTCCGGCGAGAACGTCAAGGCGGTGGGCGACACCTTCGTGGTTCACATGGACCGCGAGGCCCTCAACGATTTCCCCCTCGGCCTGTATGACGTGACGGTGGCCATCACCGAGTTCGAGCCCTACCGGGCGATCGGCTGGACTGTCCTCGGGGCCATCGAGCCGCCGCTCGGGCACGTCTACGGCTACACCCTCGAATCGGTCGAAGGAAGAACATTGGTGACGTCGTACCACGACTGGTCGGATGCCGATCCAGTGTGGTTGGAGGCTGACATCTTCCCGATCATCTCCGAAGTCACGCTGCGGGCCACGCTCGGCATCCTGGCCCGCACGGTGGCGAGCCGGCCATAGTATTCTGACATGTCCGACAACGTACCCGTCGAGTTGAAGGGCCCGTGGTCGCACGACGCGGTAGGCCGCTTTCTGGCCAGGACCGTGATCCCGCTCCGTATCGGCGTGACGACTCCTTCGGCGTGGCCGCTGGTGCTGTCAGTGTGGTTCGTGCCCGTGGGCAACGAACTTCTGGCCGCCACCCGGCCCACATCGACCCTCGTCCGTTGCCTCGAGGAGCGCCCGAGATGTGGGTTCGAAGTGGCCGCAGATACCCCTCCCTACCACGGCATCCGGGGCCGGGCCGAGGTCGTGCTCGACCACGCCGCAGGTGCCGCCACGCTTGACCGACTGCTTGAGCGCTATCTGGGCGGCACGACGAGCCCGTTGGCCGAGCGGCTGCGGCTCGATGCCTCCGACGAGGTATGTCTCCGAATTCGACCGGTGTCGATCACCAGCTGGGACTTCCGAGCGCGCATGGCGTCCAGTCTCGACGCCACCTGACTAGAGGTAGGTGCCGGGACGAGCGACGTTGCCGTCGCCACCCTCGGTGAGCGAGCGCTGACGCATCTCGTCGAGTTGGGCGCGGGCAGCCACCTGTTGGGCCACCAGCGTGGCTTGAATTCCGTGGAACAGACCTTCGAGCCAGCCCACCAGCTGGGCATGGGCGATGCGCAGTTCGGCGTCCGACGGAGTGGGGCTGTCGAAGGGGATCGACACCCGGTCGAGCTCAGCGACCAGGTCGGGGGAGAGTCCGTCGGCCAGCTCCCGGATCGACTGCTCGTAGATCTCGCGTAGGCGCCCCCGGCTGGCCTCGTCGAGCGGGGCAAGTCGGACCTCCTCGAGAAGTTGCTTGACCATCGAGCCGATTCGCAGCAGTTTGGCCGGCTGCTCGATGGATTCGGTACGGGCCTCGTCAGCCTCCGAACCGTCAGCATCCGGCATGGCGACGGCCAGGTCGACTGGGTCAACAACCTCGGGTCGCAGAGCCTCAGTGGCTACGGTCGGGCTGGGTGCATCGTTGGGCACAGTCAGTTTCCTCCTAGTGCCACCAGGGGCACAAGCATCTCGTCGGTGGTCAGGGAGCCGTGGCGACAGGCCAAGCGGCTCTCGCCGATGTCGGCGGGGTCCACAAATGCGATCGGCTCGTAGGGAACGAGAGCGATGTCGCCCAGACGTTCGGCGAATCCATCGGCCAGGCGGCCGCCGAACCATCCGTCGTCGATGAGTTGGTCGCGAGTTCGTACCCAAGTGGTGTCGCCGTAGACCTCGTGGAGCAGGGCTACGAGGTCCGCCTGGGTTCCGGGTTTGGCGTGCACCCAGCGGAAGCGCCCCTCTCCCGAGAAGAACCTCGTCATTCCCATAGCTTCGCGGCCCAGGAGTTCGACGCGAGTGCCCACCTCGATCTGGCCGTGGTCGGCGGTGACCAGAAGGACGGCCCCCGGCGGAAGGATGGCGGCGACATCGGCCACGATGCGATCGACGGCGATCAGTTCGGCGTCATAGTGGGGGCCAAAGCCGTAGGCGTGGGCCACCTTGTCGACGCCGTCGTAGTAGGCGTAGATGAACGGTGTACCGGCGTCGAGACGGGCCGACACCTCGACAGCAATCGAGGAAGGCATGCGGTAGGCGTGGAGCGGTGAGTCGCCAAGGTGTGCGGCGGTGAACCCGGTGCCACCGAAGTCCACCTTCGACACCACGGGCACGGCCTCTGCGCTGCCCGGAAAGGGGGGGATGGGTTGGTACTCGCGCACCGGCACGCTCCGTCGTGCGTCGCCGTTGGGGCCGTTGCCAAGCGTCCATCGGAGCATGTTGAGGATCTGGTCGCCGTCGACCAGCCGGTAGCCGAGGATGCCATGAGCGCCCGGTGGGCGCCCGGTGGTGATCGACGTGAGGGCGGCCGCTGTGGTGGTTGGCGCGATGGACGTGATGGCCCGATCGATGCCGGCACCGGACGACAAGGTGGGGGCGAGAGCTGATCGGGCCCGCAGCTGCTCCCAGCCCAGGCCGTCCACGACAAGGAGGACGATCTGACTGGCGTGCTCGGCCACTTCAGGCATCCAATCCGAACTGCCGATCGACGTGGCCGTCCCGGTTACCAGTCGTGGGACGAGATTGGCGATGCAGCCGCCTGCATAGTCGGGTAGGACGGGTACGTCTCGGGCCGGGGCGCCGGAAGCGGAGGAGGGGATGGACATCACCGTGAACTGTAGGTCAACGTCGCCCGTTGCCGTCCAGCGCGTCAGCTGCGGGGCAGCAGCGCCCGGACCGTCTTGTAGCAGTGGCTGTCGCGGGGTGTACTGATGGCGGCCACCACGTAGTGGGGTTTGAATCCGAGAGCGGAGGCCAGGTCCTTGCCCTGGAGTCGATCGCGACGGGCCACATCGAGGGCCCGCTCGAGCCGAGGGTCTTCGACCGGCAGCCAGTTGTCGCTCCTTCCCCAACCGAACCGAACCCATGCGGTGCGGTCGCCGATCCGGCGGAAGAGGACTGGGCCCTTGGTCGGCTCGATCAGCGCCAGCGACGGACGGAATCCTTTGAACTCCCAATACGGGGCCGAGGGGCCGGGAAAGCCCAGCACATGCTCCTCGACGGGGGCGGCCAACTGATGGAGTAGGTGGCGGACTTTCCGACCGTGCAGGGTGCCGAGGTGCCGGGGGAGCCCGGTGGCGGTCACGGCTTCCGGTTGGGCCAGATCGTCGCGTTCGGGCTCGGCGGCCAGCTGGGTCTCGACCACGTCGAACGGGGCGAGGTCGGGCCCATGATCGTCGGGCCAGTCGACCCGGACCCGTACGAGGGCCCCCGAGGCCAGATCGATCCCGGTGGTGTCCTCTTGATGGCAGGCCAACACCAGCAAGGTGAGCGAGGTCCCGCCTTCGACGGCAATCTGGTCGCGGTGCTTGATGGCCCGGGCCACGTCGCGGGCGGTGCCGCTGCGCGGAGTCCTGGCGGAGTGGGCGGCCATCACGTGGATCTGTCTAGCAGGTGACCTTGTCCGGCCTTCCTACGCTCGGGGCCCCGAAAGCTGCTCGGCCAGCACGGCCACGTCGGCGGCAGGCAGACGACAGCTGTAGTCCTGGCAGACATAGGCAAAACCGGGTTGACGGTCGGCCCAAAGCGGTGAGGCTGTGGGTTCGCCCCAGGCCACCACGGCATCGGGCCGCCAGCTGCTGCGTACCTCGGCCAACAGATCTGGCCGGTCGCCTGCCACCACGACCTCGGTGGTGCCCCGGGCCAGCAGGTCGGCGGTCAGCACGGTGTGGGCGAAGGCCGTCGGGTGACGGACCAGGAGTTCGCCGACGAGATCGACCACGCTCCGAGCGTGCTCGATGTAGGTGGCATCTCCGGTGAGGGCACCCAGTCTGGCCAGGGCCAGGGCGGCCACGGCGTTGGCCGACGGGGTGGCTCCGTCGAAGACGTCTTTGGTGCGGACGATGAGTTGCTCGGCGTCGTCGGCCGTGGTGAAGAAGCCCCCGCCTCCAACGTCGGCGAATCGGGCGATCAAGGCGTCTGCCGTGGCTATGGCGCGCTCGGTCCAAACGGCGCGTCCTGTCAGCTCGGCCAATCGGGTGAAGCAGTCGACCAACCAGGCGTGGTCGGCGGCATAAGCCAGATGTCGGGCGCCTCCGTTGCGCTGCCAACTCCGTAGCCACCGCCCCTGGTCGTCAACCAGATTGGCGCAGAGGAATTCAGCCGTGCCGACCGCTGACATGGCCCAGTCCGTCCGACCGGTGGCAGCTGCCGTCTCGGCCAGGGCCGAGGCGTACATGGCGTTCCACTCGGTGAGCACCTTGCCGTCGAGGCCGGGCCGGACCCGGGTGGAGCGGGCCGCCAACATACGCCGCCGAGCCTCTTCGACGTGGTCGGGACCAGCCAGGGGGCCTCCCACGGGTCGCCTCAAGATGGTCGCCCCCTCGAAGTTGCCTTCCGATGTCACGTCGAACCAATCGAGGGCAGCGGAGGCCACGGCGCCGGGTTCAGGACCAGAACCGGCGGCGTCGGTGACCTGATCCGGAGTCCACGTGTAGAACTTTCCCTCGACCCCTTCCGAGTCGGCGTCCTCCGCCGCGTACACACCGCCCTCGGGTGCAGTCAGATCTCGGGTCACGTAGGTGACGATCCCATTGACGACGCCGAGGTAGTCGGGGTTTCCGGTCACCTGCCATCCGTGCAGGTAGGCACGGAGCAGCCCGGCCTGGTCGTAGAGCATCTTCTCGAAGTGGGGGACGAGCCAGTCGGAGTCGATGGCGTAGCGCATCACGCCGCCGCCGGCCTGGTCGTAGATCCCTCCTCGCACGATAGAGAGCAGCCCGTGTGAGACGACCCAGTCGATCTCGGGGTCCGGTACCACCGCGTGATAGGCGATGAGGAACTCGAACAGCGGCCACTGCGGGAACTTGGGCGAGGCGCCGAAGCCACCCGACACCGGGTCCGAGTACAGCGCGACGTACTCGGCGGACGCATCGAGCGCGGCGCGGTCCAGCTTCTCGTGATGCTTGGGAGCGGCCTGCGAGCGCAGGAACTCGAGCGAGCGAGCCTCCGTCTCCGTGAGGCGATCGCGCCCGGTCCTCCAGGCCTCGTCCACCGAATGCAGTACGTCGGCGAAGGAGACGCCACCGACCGGCGCCCGCTTGGGGAAGTATGTCCCGCCGAACACCGGCACCCGCGCAGGTGTCAGGAACACGGTCATGGGCCAGCCGCCGCTGCCCGACGTGGCGGTCAGGTAGTCCATGTACAGCGCGTCGACGTCCGGGCGTTCCTCGCGATCGACCTTGACCGCCACGAACCGCTCGTTGATGAGCGCGGCGGTCTCCGGGTCGCGGAACGACTCGCGCTGCATCACGTGGCACCAATGGCAGGCGGCGTATCCGCAGCTCAGCATGACGGGCAGGTCGCGGCGTGCAGCCTCCGCGAACGCCTCGTCACCCCATGGGCGCCAGTCGACCGGGTCGTCGGCGTGCTGCTGAAGGTAGTTGGATGCTGAATCAGCGAGTCGGCTGCCGGTCATATGGTTGCGCACATCCTTCCATGCGATGGGTGATGCGCTCTCTGTGCCCGTCCAGTCTAGACCACGACCGGCGGGGCGTGGGGTGACGCTGGTCGGGGCGTGGGGTGACGGATCGTTGTTCGCGCGGCCGAAGACCCCGCGGCGGCCTCGAGGTTTGCACCGCGGCGGGGCGGGGGACGAAGCAGGGGTGTGTCAGCGTACGTGACCCAGACGACCCAGGAGGCAGAATCATGAAGCGGGGAACCCTGTGGGCAGTGGCGCTCTTGGCGCTCATCGCCTTGACCGCGTTGACCGTGACCGGATGCACGGGGAGCTACGGAGGCGGCACCTCGACTCCGGCGACGGGTGGCACCAGCACCGGCGGCACGTCATCGGGCGGGGTCGCCGTGGCGATGAAGGGCTTCGCGTTCGTGCCCTCCGCGGTCGAGGCCAAGGTCGGCGACTCCGTCACGTTCACCAACAACGACTCCGTCGCGCACACCGTGAACATCGCGGGAGTCGACAGCGGCGACATCGCCCCTGGCGCGACGTTCCAGTGGAAAGCGGCCACGGCGGGTACCTTCCCGCTCAAGTGCATGATCCACCCGGCCATGACCGGGACCATCACGGTCAAGTAGCCCAATCGGGCGAAGAAGATCGGACGGGCGGGCCGCATCGCGGCCCGCC
>JAYVYR010000172.1:0-12233 GCA_043784065.1 Acidimicrobiaceae bacterium | reverse complement strand
CTGGCCAGGGGCGAGCTCCAGACCATTGGTGCCACGACCATCGACGAGTACCGCAAACACCTCGAAAAGGACGCCGCCCTCGAGCGTCGCTTCCAGCCCATCAAGGTCGAGCAGCCGAACGTCGCGTTGACGATCGAGATCCTGAAGGGCCTGCGCGACCGGTACGAGGCTCACCACGCTGTGACCATCACGGACCAGGCCTTGGTGGCCGCGGCCAACCTGGCCGACCGCTATCTGGCCGACCGATTCCTACCGGACAAGGCGATCGACCTCATCGACGAGGCCGGCAGTCGCCTGCGCATCCGTCGGATGACCACCCCGCCGGCGTACAAGAAGCTGGAAGAGGAGATCACCCGCCTCCGAGCCGACAAAGAGACGGCCATCGAGAAGCAGGCCTTCGACCAGGCCAAGAAGTTGGCCGAACAAGAGAAGGACCGGTTGGATGCCAAGGAGGCCATGGAAGCCGAGTGGCGGGCCGAGGGCGTCGAACTGTTCGATGTGGTCGACGAAGAGGTCATCGCCGAAGTGCTGGCCAATTGGACCGGTATCCCTGTCTACCGGCTCACTGAGGAGGAGACGGCCAGGCTGCTCCGCATGGAGGACGAACTGCACAAGCGGGTGATAGGCCAAGAGCAGGCCATCGCCGCCCTGTCCCGTTCGATCCGCCGAACCCGGGCCGGACTCAAGGACCCCAAGCGTCCGAGCGGATCATTCATCTTCCTTGGCCCGACGGGCGTGGGGAAGACCGAGTTGGCCAAGACACTGGCTGAGTTCCTGTTCGACGACGAGGACGCGCTCATCCAGCTCGACATGTCGGAGTACATGGAGAAGCACACGGTGAGCCGCCTGGTCGGTTCTCCTCCCGGATATGTCGGGTATGAAGAGGGTGGTCAGCTGACTGAGGCCGTGCGGCGTAAGCCGTTCTCAGTTGTCCTGTTCGACGAAGTCGAGAAGGCCCACCCAGACGTGTTCAATACACTGCTTCAGATTCTGGAGGATGGACGCCTGACAGATGCACAGGGCCGGTCCGTCGACTTCAAGAACACCGTGTTGATCATGACCTCCAACTTGGGAACGGCCGATCTGCGCAAGACGTCGGTGGGTTTCGCCCAGTCTTCGGGGGCGGTGACCTACGAACGGATGAAGGCCAAGGTCAATGATGCGCTGAAGGCTCACTTCCGCCCGGAATTCCTCAACCGCATCGACGAGGTCGTCGTCTTCCACGAGTTGTCCAAGGTGGAAGTCATCGAGATCGTCGACCTGATGATCCACCGGGTCTCGACCCAACTCGAGTTGCAGGGCCTCAGCCTGGCCCTGACCCCGGAGGCCAAGACGCTCCTGGCTGATAAGGGCTACGACCCGCAGCTCGGGGCACGCCCGCTTCGTAGGGCCATCCAGCAGATGGTCGAGGACCCGCTTTCTGAGCGGATCCTGTGGAAGGAGTTCCGCGTCGGTCAGACCATCGTTGTCGATGTCGAGACCATCACGCCGGAGATGGCGGAGGCATACGACGTCAAAGGTGCACCGCCCCTGGTCGCCGGTGAGCAGCAGTTGAGCTTCACGGCTATCGATGGGCTCGAGCCTCCTCCGATGGAACTAGCTGGAGCGGACGCAGCCGCAGACTGACAGCCGCAACGGGTCCTCCGGGCCCGACCTACGAGACATAAGCACGAGACCCCGCCCGGGTGGTGGGGTTTCGTCGCGGTACGCCTGGGAACTCCAGGAGCGAGGCGGTGTTCGGCGGCACGCGCCGAGAGGGTCCACGTGAGGTCGCACCCGATGGCACACCCGGTCCGTACCATCGGGGCATGGCAAAGACGGCCAAGCGCCACCGCTGCATCGACTGCGGCTCGACGTCCGCCCGCTGGGCGGGCCGTTGCCCCACCTGTGGAGAGTGGAACACCCTGGTGGAGGAAGCTGCCCTCGGGCCCTTGGTCCGTGCCGTCGACGAATTGGACCTGTCCGGCATGCCGGTCCCTCTCTCGTCTGTGGACGTGTCCGAGGCGGCGGCCGTCCCGACCGGTGTGGAAGAGTTCGACAGGGTGCTTTCCGGAGGGTTGGTACCCGGTTCCGTCACCCTTCTGGGAGGCGAGCCCGGCATCGGCAAGTCGACGCTCTTGCTCCAGGTGCTGGCGGCACGGGCCGCCTCCGGCCACCGGGTCCTGCTGGTGTCGGCTGAAGAATCGGCGCACCAGGTCCGCCTGCGGGCCGAGCGGCTGGGTCCGGTTCCGCCGACCCTGCTCATCTTGTCGGCCACTGATGTCGGCCAGGTGATCAATGCCGTGGTCGAGTCGGACCCCGACCTCCTGGTGATCGACTCCATTCAGGCGGTGGCCATCGGACCGGCCACTCCGGGCGAGCGGCGTGCCACCGGCGTCCCCGGCTCGATCGGCCAGGTGCGCGAGTGCGCCGACCAATTGGTCGGCCTGGCCAAGGCCCGCCAAGTGGCCACGGTGCTCGTGGGTCACGTCACCAAGGACGGCTCGCTGGCGGGCCCCCGGGCGCTCGAGCACATGGTCGACACGGTGCTCAGCTTCGAAGGCGATCGGCACCACGCCCTGCGCCTTCTGCTGGCCGTCAAGCACCGCTTTGGTCCAACCGGCGAACTCGGTCTGTTCGAGATGGGCGACCAGGGCCTGAACCGGGTCGACGACCCCGGGCGTCTCCTCCTGGGCGACCGTCTCACCGGGGTGCCCGGTGGTGTGGTGCTGCCCGCCTTGCAGGGCCGGCGGACCCTTATGGTCGAGTTGCAGGCTTTGGTGGCCCCCATGGGCCAGGCCCAGCCGAAGCGCTCGGTGGTAGGACTCGACAGCGGTCGGCTGGTAATGACGCTGGCCGTGCTGGCCCGCCACGCCGGGCTTTCGATGCACACAGTCGACGTGTTCGCGTCGGTGGCCGGCGGCATCCGGGTGACGGAGCCGGCGGCCGACCTGGCCGTGGCCCTCGCCGTGGCTTCGGCTTCCACCGGGGTGGCATTGCCGGCTGACTTGGCCGCAGTGGGAGAGGTCGGCCTGTCCGGCGAGGTGCGCCAGGTCACCAACCTGCCCCGGCGTCTCGAGGAAGCGGCCCGACTGGGATTCAGTCGTGTCGTCGTGCCAGCTTCAGCACCGGATGGCCCGCCGGGAGTGGAGCTGATCCGTGCCGACACCGTGGTCGAGGCCGTCGGCCGGTTCGGCTGCCTGGACCCGCCGGCACGATGACGCCCCCCGGGTACCGGGCCCGCGGTGACAGGTACGATTCCGGGATGACCACTCGCCACAACGCGGCCATGAGCCAGGCTCTGGCCATGGTGGCCCCTGGTCAGCCGCTGCGCGACGGCTTGGACCGCATCCTACGGGCCAAGCGAGGCGGCCTGGTAGTGGTCGGCGACGGTCCAGACGTCCTCTCCATCTGCTCGGGCGGCTTTCTGCTCGACTCAGAGTTCAGCCCCCAGCGCCTCAGCGAACTCGCCAAGATGGATGGGGCGATCGTCATTGCGTCGGACGCCTCCCGGATCGCTCGGGCAAACGTCCATCTCATGCCCGATGCCTCGATCTCGACAACGGAGACCGGCACCCGCCACCGCACGGCGGAGCGGACAGGCCGCTCGATCGACGTGCCCGTCCTGTCCGTGTCTGCCGCCATGTCGGTCATCGCCGTCTACCGCGGCGACCTCAAGCACACCATCCAACCGACCGGCTGGCTCCACGACCGGACCGACCAGGCTCTGGCTACCATGCATCGCTTCCGGAGTCGGTTTGATGCGACGCTCGGGAACCTCTCCATCCTCGAAGTCGAGGACACCGTGTCGGTGGGAGACGTGGTAGGCGTCGTCCAGGCCGCCGAAATGGTCCTGCGCATCGGCGAGGAGGTTGATGGTTACCTCGTCGAACTAGGTGAGGACGGGCGCCTGGTGGGCCTGCAGTCGGCCGAGCTGGTCGATGGCGTGGCCCTGGCCCTTGACCTCGTGGTCCGTGACTACTGCATGATGTCCCCGGAGGAGACCGCCGACCGCGCGGCGTTCGAAGAGTGGGTCGTCGAGCAGTTGGCCAGCCTGTCGTCAGACGAGCTGCGCAATCCGAACCGGGTGGCATCGATTCTGCGGCTGCCGGGAGCCTTCCACGACGCGGAGTCCGGAATCGAGCCTCGTGGCTTTCGACTCCTGCATCATCTGCCCCGGCTGTCGGACATCATCATTGAGCGGATCGTCGGCCGGTTCGTCAACCTGCAGCACATCATGCGTGCCTCGTTGGCCGAACTTGAGCAGGTAGAGGGGGTAGGCCAAACCCGAGCCATCTCGGTAAAGGATGGTTTGGCCCGCCTGGCCGAGGCCAGCATCTTCGAGCGTTATCAGTAGATGTTGACAGAAAAATCGACGTGACGGGAGGTCCGTCCGGAGCCTGGTAGAATGGGGCGCTTTCCCCAGCAGACCGGATGTCGCTCACCAGCCCCGGTTCCGTACCGCAACGCCAGGAGGAACGGTGTTCGACATCGGTGACAAGGTCGTCTACCCCCACCACGGCGCGGCCGTAGTGGAACGACGCGAAACTAAAGAGGCCTTCGGCAAGAAGCAGGAGTACCTCGTACTCAGGCTCGCTTATGGCGATCTCACGTTGATGGTCCCGGCCGACAACACGGACGGCGTCGGCCTGCGCGAGGTGATCAACGACGAAGAGGTCGAAGAGGTCTTTGCCGTCCTTCGCAAGAAGGAAGCACGGATGCCGACCAACTGGTCCCGTCGCTACAAGAACCACTCCGAGAAGCTCCGGTCGGGTGACATCTACCAGGTGGCCGAAGTGGTCCGAAACCTTTCAATCCGTGACAAGGACAAGGGCCTCTCGGCAGGTGAGAAGCGGATGCTCAGTCGGGCCCGGCAGATCCTGGTGTCCGAGCTGACGTTCGCCCTCGGGGTCGACGAAGAGACCGCCGAGGTTCGCCTCGACGAGGCGCTGCCCTGAGCGGAACGGGGCCCGTCTGGGCCATCGTGGTGGCCGGCGGCTCGGGTCGACGGTTCGGTGGCCGCAAGCAGTTCCTTCCCCTGTCCGGTCATCCGGTGGCATGGTGGGCGGTGCGCGCCGCCAACTCGGTGTCTGATGGAGTCGTACTGGTGGTTCCGGCCGCAGGTGCCTCTGACACAGAGGGGGAGGACGCCGAAGCTCCAGCGCCGGCCGTTGGGGCCAGCGGCGAGGATGCCCTGGGTGCCGGCTGTGTGGTGTCCGGTGGTGCTACCCGAGCTGCATCGGTCCGTGCCGGACTCGCTGCCGTGCCGTCCGATGCCGGCGTGATCGTCGTCCACGACGCGGCCCGACCGCTCGCCTCACCTGAGTTGTTTGCCGCGGTGGTCCATGCAGTCCGGGCGGTCGGCATCGATGGAGCGATCCCCGTGGTGCCGGTGTCAGACACCCTGAAGCGGGTGGTGGACGGCCAGGTGGTCGGCACCGTTGACCGCGACGGACTTCTTGCCGTGCAGACGCCCCAGGCGTTCGCTGCCGAGGCCCTCCGCGCCGCCCACGCCGGCGGGGGCGAGGCCACCGATGATGCCGGGTTGCTCGAAGTGGCAGGCCTTGCCGTGGTCGCGGTCGAGGGAGACCCCCGGAACGTCAAACTGACACGATCTGAGGACCTGGCGCTGGCCGAAGCCCTATTGGCCGGGGCAGGTTCATGACGACCCGGCCCCACCTGCGAGTGGGACAGGGCATCGATGTCCACCAGTTCAGCGACGATCCGAACCGTCGGTTGGTCCTCGGAGGGGTCGACCTGTCAGGTGAGGGTGTTCGCGGCCTTGCCGGCCACAGCGACGCCGATGCCGTGGCCCACGCGATCAGTGATGCAGTCCTGGGTGCCGCCGGTCTGGGCGATCTGGGACGGCACATGCCCGACACCGACCCGACGTGGCGCAATGCCGATTCGCTCGATCTACTGCGCCGGGCGGTGTCGTTGGCCGCCGATGCCGGGTGGGTGCCGGTCAACGCCGACTGCACCGTGGTGGCTGAGCAGCCCCGACTCGCACCCCACGTGGGGCGGATGGCCGAACTGTTGTCTGCGGCCCTCGGCGCGCCCGTGAATGTCAAGGCCACCCGGGCTGAGGGGTTGGGCGCCCTCGGCCGGGCCGAGGGAATCGCCTGCACCGCCGTGGTGCTGCTGACCGCTCACGATGAGACCGGGGCGGCACGCACCGGGGACGGGGAGGTCAGATGAGCCCGGAACCAGCGAGCGGCGGACGAGGCAAACGGTCACGGGCGCCTGCGCCCAAAGGCGGTGCCCGGGGCGGTCCGAAGGCAAAGGGAAGCGAAGCCAAGGCAGCCTGGATGAAAGCCAAGGATGCCGGAGCCGGACGGGGTACCCGTGGTGCGGCCCCGGCCCGCACCGCCGTGCGGTCATCGGTCAATGATCGTGGGCGAGGCCCAGGGGGACCGTCGGACGGCCCGGTTCGACGCGGCACCAAGGTCGTGGGTCTGGGCGGCGACCAGGTGGAAGGACGCCAGTCCGTGCGCGAGCTGCTGAGCGCGGGACGTCGTCCGGTAGCCACTCTGCTCATGGCCGAGGGGATGGACGCCGCAGAAATCCTCAACGATATCGAGGCGTTGGCGACCCGCCGGCGGGTGAAGGTGGAGTACGTATCGCGCAAGCGGCTCGATGCCGCCGCCCGAACTGATGGATCGCAAGGCGTGGTGGCATTGGCCAAGCCGATCGCTGAGACCCCGCTCGAAGACCTGTGCCAGCCGACCAAGCGGGGTCGGCTGCCGTTCCTCTTGATTCTCGACGGCATTACCGACCCCCACAACCTGGGTGCAGTTCTGCGCAGCGCCGAATGCGCCGGCGTAACCGGCATCGTGCTACCCCGCCACCGCTCCGCCCATCTGTCGCCGACGGTCGCCAAGGTGGCGGCCGGTGCCATCGAATACCTGCCCATGGCCCTGGTGGCCGGCATCCCGACCGCCCTGCAGCAACTGGCCACCCTGGGCGTGGCCACGGTGGGCCTGGTGGGGGAGGCCCAGACTTCGCTGTACGCATTACCGCTGGGTGACCAACCGGTGGCCCTGGTTCTCGGCTCGGAGGGTTCGGGCCTGGCGGCACTGACCCGGAGGCGGTGCGACGAACTGGCGGCGATCCCACAGCGCGGCTCGCTGTCCTCGCTGAACGTGGCCACGGCAGGAGCCATCGCCTGCTTCGACCTAGCCCGACAGCGTTCGGTGGCCGGAAACTAGGACGCAGGTGATGGCGGGCCGTCCCGATTCAGGCCGTTCTGGGCAATCGGGGCAGGTCGACGATCACACTTCGTCGACCGTCACGCCCTTCCAGAAGGCCACCCGGTCAGTTAACTCTTGTGCCGCATCCTTGGGGGCCGGGTAGTACCAGGCGGCGTCCGTATTGCGGGCCCCGTCCACCACGACGGTGCGGTAGCTGGCCGTACCCTTCCAAGGGCAGTCCGTCCGGGTGTCACTGGGCTCGAAAAACTCGGCGCGGACGTCGTCGGCGGGAAAGTAGTGGTTGCCTTCCACGATCACGGTGGTGTCGCTTTGGGCCAGTATCGTGCCGTTCCAGGTCGCTTGAATAGTCATGCTCGTGCAACCCCGTCTACGCCAGACATGTTCCCAGGGAAGTCGCAGATCAGGGCCGGCGGGCCCCGTTGTGCCTCAGGGCCGGCGGGCCATGGTCAACACGAACTCGTCACCGTCGGCCACCCACGACTCGTCGACCACCAGGCCGCAGGACTCGAGTTCGTCGCGGAGTGCGTCGAGCGAGAACTTGGTGCTGATTTCGGTGAGCATCTCTTCGCCAGCATGGAAGGCAATATCGAGACCTAGATCGGCGATATGGACGCACGTCTCATCGAGCGACCGCAGCCACATCTCGATGCGGTGGTCGGCCTCGTTCCACCGCGCGACATGGGCGAACCGCTCAGGCACGAAATCGGCCCGCAGCTCACGGTTGAGTACGTGGAGCACGTTCCGGTTGAACTCGCCGGTCACTCCGGCCCGATCGTCGTAGGCGGCGACAAGCCGCTCCCGATCCTTGATGACATCTGTGCCCAGCAGGAACCGGTCGCCGGAACGCATCTCGCCGGTCAGGCCGGCCAGGAAGGCCGCCCGCTGGACCGGGTCGAAGTTGCCGATGGTGCCCCCCAGAAAAACGATGAGCCGCCGTTCTGGCGATTGGAGGTGATCGAGATGGTGGTGAAAGTCGCCGACCACGGCCCGGACGGTGAGACCGGGGTAGTCCTCCGAAAGCGCGGTGGCGGCCTCCCGGAGGGTGGTGTCGCTCACATCGAGCGGCACATAGGTGCCGAGGAGTCCGTTGTCGCGCATGGCATCCAACAGGATCCGCGACTTTTCGCACGTGCCGGCACCCAATTCCACCAGTACGTCGGCCCCGGCAGATCGCACCATGTCACCGGCGTGGGACTGGAGAATCGAGCGTTCGGCCCGGGTCGGGTAGTACTCGGGTAGCCGGGTTATCTCGTCGAACAGGCGGCTGCCGCGGTCATCGTAGAAGTAGACGGGCGGGAGCTGCTTGGGGGTCGCCATCAGCCCGGCACGGACATCGGCTTCCATGGCCACCCGCAGGTCGTTCGGGGTGAGGTGCACATCGATGGTCGGGGGGATCAGGGTGTTCATGGGCTCCGGTGTGATCACTAGTAGTTTTGAGGGAACCGGAATGGTGATGTCCGGTGGAGTAGGTCCGACGAGATGTCGTCCCGATGACCGACTCAGGCGTTACGCGCCAGTCGCATCCCGCTGAAGGCCCATCGGGCCGACGGTGGGAAGAAGTTCCGGTAGGTGGGCCGGATGTGGTCGACAGAAGTGATGCACGAGCCGCCGCGCAGCACGTACTGGTTGACCATGAACTTGCCGTTGTACTCACCGACGGCCCCGGACTCGGGGGCGAATCCCGGGTAGGGGCTATAGGCCGACGAGGTCCACTGCCATACGTCACCCAGCGGCGGGGTCGACCCGCCTGATGCGGGCGACGGAAGGAGTACCAGGGTGTCGAGCAGCTTTCCGTCGGGGAGGGTGGCGGCGCGGATGGTGCTCACCACCTCCCACTCGGCTTCGGTGGGAAGTCGGGCTCCGGCCCAGCGGGCGTAGGCGTCGGCCTCGTAGTAGCTGATGTGGCAG
Organism: Acidimicrobiaceae bacterium; assembly: GCA_043784065.1. Lineage (GTDB taxonomy): Bacteria > Actinomycetota > Acidimicrobiia > Acidimicrobiales > RAAP-2 > Bog-756. Next base: position 3,135 of record JAYVYR010000172.1, on the reverse strand, counting down.
ACCGGCCGAGAAGGCTCGACCGGCACCTCACCGGCCAAGGTGAACTCCCACCAACCATCGTCCCGGTGGGCCCAGTACATCGGGGCCTTCCAACCCTCAACCTCCACCGTCGCCCAGCCGTCGGACAGCCACAGGTCGGGACGCTCGTATCCGTCGTCGTCGATGAAGGCCAACCACTCGCCACAGGTGACCGGGCGGTCCGCTAAGGCGAACGGCTCGAAGTGGACGCGGTGCCGAGGAAACTCGTTGTCGAAGCCGAATCCATCGCCGGTGTGGCCGACCTCGACAGAGCCACCCGGGTGGGTGGTCCATGTGGCCGGTGCCGCGGGCACTGGCCCGGGGAGTTCGATCGTGAGCGGCAAGTAGGCAGGCAGCATCGGATTGCGTGAGAGGACGTGTTTGATGTCCATCAAGAGGAGTTCTTGATGTTGCTGCTCATGCTCGATGCCCAGCTCGACCAGAAACGCGGCCCCGGGATCGAGTCCGGCGGCCATGAGGGTGCCCATCTGGACGTCGACGTGGCGTCGGTAGTTGGCGATCTCGATGATCCCCGGGCGGGAAACCAGGCCACGATCGGACCTCGGATGACGGTCGCCGACTCCTACATAGTACGAATTGAACAGATAGCCGAAGTCGGGATGGAAGAGTTCGTAGTCCGGAAGGTGGGGCACGAGCAGAAACGTCTCGAAGAACCACGACGTATGGGCCCGGTGCCACTTGGTGGGACTGACGTCGGGCATGGACTGCACGGTCTGGTCCTCGGCGGACAGCACCATGGCCAGCTGCTCGGTGAGGCGGCGGGTCGCCCCGAACCGCACCACAAGCGCATGTTCATCAATAGACGTCAGGAGTTCGGCCATCCCCACTCCTTCCGGCCCGCCGGGGGATCGACGGGTACCACGCGGGCACTCCGGTTCAGGACCACGACCCAGAACTTACCCGGAACCGTCCGGGAGCATGCCGCCCGGATGTCCCGCCCCATGGAGCCGGTGGAGGGAATTGAACCCACGACCTGACGATTATGAAAGGACTCTTCCATTTCTCCTCGTATCGCTCCGTGTTCCAGATGGTCGCATTTGGGCTGGTCGGAGGGAGTGATTCCCACGGGTACTGAAAATTGACTGGCCGCTTTGCGACACGCCGAGAAGCAGTTATTGGGCTGGAGTTGGGTTGAAACCGGCACTGTTCAGGGGCATCTGAGATAGATGTTCGGGATGGCCACCGTCACCGTGCTGCTCGGAGATTGGGAGTGCTGGTGCTGTGGAGAGCGTCGGACGATCGGTGACGAGGTCGAGCTGCGTGTTCCCTTGTCCGATGGCGCCCTTTATGAGACCCGACACCTCATGCCGGGCGATGAGTTCCAAGTCATCACTGGTCAAGTTGCGGCGATCAAGTGGCGCCGAGCCATCATGCGGCGTGACGGTGAAGCGCCCCAGACGGTGATCGAATACGAGACTGGGGTCTCCCGAGCATCGACCGACCAACACGACGGCAGTGAGGACATGGGTGCTCGTGAGTTCACTCTTGATTCGGTGGATCGGCTGACCTCTCCGTAGATTGTCAGCTACGCACGTGGCCCTCACCTGGCGAAAGGGGCCTGGCAAGGGTGATGGTGCCACAGTTGGTGGGCGTCCGGCTGATCGGGGCCGTTCGGTGCGACGGACTACGGGTGCTCGAGGTAGATCACGCGGTCGTCGAGGGTCTCCACTGCGACGGATCGAACAGCAGCGGCGATGACGGGGACGCCCGCCGGACGGCGGGAGAATCGGGTGGAGAGGGCGATCAGGACACCGCAATGGTGCTGGCCGGCAGTGAGGCGTTCGGACGCGAGCCGTACGAAGTCGCCCACGTTTTCGGTGAGCACCGAGTAGCTGCCGATCGCGCCGGCCTCGAGCACAGCAGCATCCGGGCTTCCCGCCAAACCCAGCTTCGCGACCGTTACCACCTCGAGGTCGTCACCGTGCAGGGCGTCGGCCAAAGTCGGCGAATACATCTCGTCGAGGAGCAGCCTCACCGAGCTGGCGCGTCAGTGCTCTCGCTGTGGTGCAATGCGATTCGCGCATCGATCTCCTCGGGAAATGCCGACCGGTAGCGGACCACGGCGTCGATCTGTGCTCGTGACAGCCCCGACTCCTCGCTCAACACCCTCAGCGGCTCCGTCTCGGCCGCGATGTGGTCGAGCCACATCGAGACTTCCCAGACGTCGGGCCCTCCGATCAACCCAGCGCGTCGTCCCGTCGGCCCATCACGAAACGTGATCAGCGAATGCTCGTCCAGCCTCGTACCCTCGTCGGCATAGAGACGCTGCCGATCCGACAGCGTCTCTCCAGCTGCCCGTGCCCGTAACCGAAGCTGTTCCGCCAAGCGATCATCCAAACGAACGGAGACGTTCACAGACATGTGGACGTTGTGGCACGACGTATGCATTCAGCAAACCGCCCGCCAGCGGTACGGGGCGCCCTCTGGCTGCAGGCACGACCGAGGTCGATGCGCGATCCCCACTGGCATTGAGGCAATGTAGCGCCTGCTCTGCTTTGCTGGGGCTGACCCAACGGAGTTGGGAGGCCGTACGGCCCGCCCTCGATGCCACTGGAGACCAGACATGACCCCGGAAGAATCTGCTGCACTTGTCGAAAGGTTCTGGGACGAGGTCTGGCGCGCCTGCAACCCTGATGCGATCGACAACTTCGTGACCGATGACTTCGTCATCACAACCGCAGGTGTGGACGTCGCAGGCCCCGAGGACTTCAAGGCCTGGGTTGCCGCCTTCCAGTCGACCATCACGGATCTGAAGTGGGAGACCATCGAGACCTTCTCCAATGTCGACGGCTCCCGCGTAGCGTCGCGGTTTCGGATCACTGGCCGGAACAGCGGCATGTTCGGACTGCCGGCCGATGGCAAGCCAGTGGCAGTCCTGGGTACATCGGTCTCCGGGTCGGCCCGGTCATGCCCTAGAGATCGGCCCGTAGTGGATACGAGGAGTTCCGCTCCTCCGCGCATGCGACCGGACCCCCAAATCCGTGGAGACGATCAGCCTGCGACTCTCCAACAGGCCAGACCATGGTCACGGCCGTAGAAGGGGCCGCCATCGAGCTACCGGAGGAGAGTGCGCTCGATGAGGAGGCAACTACCCCT
>JAYVYR010000171.1:0-2084 GCA_043784065.1 Acidimicrobiaceae bacterium | reverse complement strand
GCCTGGAGTTTGGCCAGGGTGTGTGGCCATGTCCCCTCGGGGTGCGGGTAGTCGGTGCCCCACATCACCACGTCGGTGCCGATGACATATCGACGGCGGATCTCCTCTCGCGACATGGTGGATGCACCGATGAAGATGTTGGTGCCGAAGTAGTCCGAGGGCAGCTTCGAGATCTTGCCCTTCAGCATTGCGGCCAGCTTTTTGGTGGTGTGCCCACCTCCCATGTACTGGTCCCATTTCCACATCATGTCGGGGGCCCAGTAGGCGGCGGCCTCGGTCACCACGAATTTGAGGTTCGGGAATCGCTCGAATGCCCCGCCGAACAGCAGATGCCAGGCCGGCCGCACCGCCCACCAGACCACTTCGGCGAGATAGACGCCGGTGTGCTCACCGTACTCCTCCATAGGGGCCTCACCTGAGTGCGTGTGGACGGGGAGTCCTGCCTCGGCGCATGCGGCCCAGACCGGGTCGTAGGACGCATCGTTGTAGGGCGTGCGGTTGCGCCACATGGTCGGGATCATGATGCCCCGGATGCCCGGTTGGGCCGCTACCCACTCGATCTCGGCAACGGCCCGACCGATGTCGTGGGTGATGGGTACCAAGGCGATCCCGCCGCGCCGGTGCGGTGAGTGGGAGCACATCTCGGCCAGGAAGCGATTGTGGGCGTGGGCCCCGGCGAAGGCCAGCTCGGGATCCTCGATGGCGCCGGCGAACAGGCCGGCCCCGAACGGAGGTGACGCCATCCCGGTGACTGCGTCGGCGTCGGCGAACAGCACGTCGGCGGCCACGCCGTCGGCGTCGAGTTCTTTGTCACGGATGACAGGGTCGAATGCGCCTTTCAGGCCCTCTTCGTTTCCCTTCTCCCATCCCATGATGTAGTCGTAGTTGAAGGCCAGCGCTTCCTCGCGGTGGGCCGTCCGCTCGGCCAGGTACTCCTCGAATGCGGGGTGGTATCTGGTCTCGAGGTAGGGGCGGTAGTCCTCGCATGCCAGGCCTGCGTGACCGTCGGCCGAGATGACCACGTAACGGTCGGCCCCATTGACCGGAATGTCGCTCATCGGGATGCCCCCAGTGCGCTCAGGTCGTCGTAGCGCTGGTGCATGAACGGCACCAGCCACTCGGCCGGCACCCGTTCCACAATCTCGCCGACCTGCGATGACGAGAGTTCGGCGTACTCGAAGGTGAGCACCTTCCCCATGGGGAAGTCGGCGATCGGGTCGAGTGGCGCCTCGAGCAGTTTGCATTCACCGGTCACAGGACGCACGACTCGGGCCGTTTCGTGGCGGCGGCAGTAGACCAGAGCGGGGTCGCCCTCGAGCCCCTCGCCCGACGGATCAGGCAGCAGTTTGAAATAGAAGTCGAGCTTGTCGATCTCGTAGCGAGGCTGCTCGGACCCGAGCGTGCCCGACACCTCGGCGATGGTCGATCCCATGCGGGCGACTCGGGCGGTCAGAGTTTCGCCTTCGGTGGTGAGGTCGATCTCGGCGATCTTCTTGGGCTCGCCGAACGTCTCGCGTCCACCTGTGGTGGCCTGCTCGGTGCTCATGGGCATGAACAACGCATACTCACCTTCGATGTCGCCGTGCCGGGCCCGTACGCCGAACCAGCCGGCCCCGAAGGTGGGCAACCCCGTCCCCATGTCGACCACGGCGATGCGCAATCGGGCAGTCGACGCCGATGGCTCGAGCGGCCGAGGCAGCACCCGGGCGATGGCGTCGGGGTCGGTCTCGAAGATGATCGTCACGGCCTTCGACCAGATCGGGCTCCGGGTGGCCTCGACCTCATGGTTGGACAGCTGCTCCGGCAGACGTGCCCCGTAACGGATCTCCCGCATGGCGACTTCCCCCTATCCCAGGCGGCGCTCCGGCCCCCGGTGTAAGTGTGCCACGCAAGCGCTTCGCCCGCCGCGCCAACGAATCAGCCGACCGTCACCTCGACGGTTTGTTCGTCGACGTGGACCAGCGGGTCCGATGGGCGTCCAGCTCGGGGTCCTCGAGGTCGGCGTAGGTCAAGATGATGACGATGTCGGCGACTTGGACAACTTGGACGGCTGCCCCGTTGAGGCAGATCCCTACCGGTTTTCC
>JAYVYR010000170.1:0-8027 GCA_043784065.1 Acidimicrobiaceae bacterium | reverse complement strand
AGACGTCGCGCACGGCGACAGGTCCAGCAGCGCAGACCCTTCCGACCGCAGCGGCCAGCTCCTCTGAGCTCACGTTGTACTTGTCCGCCGGCCACAGGTTCAGCAGCTGACAGGCGTCCTCGCAGGCACGCGAGTGGACGGTTCCGGCGTGGTCGGCCACCCGATCGAAGCGGCGGACGAGGAGTCCCTTCCTGCCGTCCGCGTCCGTGACCAGGTCTGCCTGCGTGGTGGGGATCCCGGCGGATCGAGCGGTGTTGAGGAAGTAGTGCTCGTTCTCGACAACATGCTGGAACTCAGGGGGGTCGACCTTCAGGATGTAGCGCCCAGCTGCCTGGGCGACGGGTACGGAGATCATGCGGGCCGACGCCTTGTCCTGCACTCCTGGGATCCCAGATCGGTCAACGACGCCTGCGCCGCCGAGGATCTCCGAGAACCGGACCTCGCTGAACGAGGACTGGACGGTGAGGAGCGCCTCGGCTTCGGTGGGCATCTCCCCCTCGGGCACCACCTGGACGTCCCCGATGACATCACGTCCAACAGCAAGGAGCAGCGACAGCTCGTCATCGGCCGACGTCTTCACGAAGCGTCGAAGTGCGGTGAGGCGCCTTCCTTCCGGGAGCATTCCCGCGAAGAACGCCGGCACCGCTCCCGGCGGGTACCTGAGGGAGTCGGTCGAGATCGGAAGGGTTGTCGCGATGGCAACTCCGTCTGAGGCGTACTCCAGCAGGTAGGCGAACTCGGTCCCGCTGCCGGTTCTGCGTAACTGCGCCGCTCGACGCCCAGCCTTGAAGACGTCAGCGACCTGAACCGACCGCGTGTCCTGGGCTACCGAGGCAGCAGTCACGTGGACCTGATCTTGACCGCCATCTCGAGGCCCAAGACTTCGAGAACACCAGCAACCTTGTCCAGCCGAAGGGTCGGCTTGTCATGCTCAATGAATCGAACGAAGCTCGGCGAGACGCCGGCCAGGTCGGCGACCTCCTTCTGGTTGAGGTGCAGCTCGTGCCGCCGGCCTCTAACCTGTTCTCCCAGGGTGCTCATGTGATCGCCTCCTCGAGGACGGTGTGGGGGTCCTGCGTCGTCGCCGCAGTCTCGTTCTTTAAAGCACTACGATCGTAGTGATTTGTTCACATAGTGCCAGGTCCTGGTGTCCGTGCACTCGATTTCACTACGATCGTAGTGAAACGTGCACACGAGAGTGAGTATAGCCTCATGAAACCCCGAAACACTACGATCGTAGTGTTTCGGCAAGCGATTTCGCTTCCCGATGAGCTGATGTGCAGAGCCGCCGACGCCTCCGCCAGCCATCGATGGCCATCCCGCATGGCCTGGGGGCGATCGTCAGCCACTGCTGCGACGGACCACAGCCCTGAGACCACTTCGTGCAGCCACAGGGGCCAACCAACTCCGGGTAGGGGACGCCGGTGGTCAGTGCCATGACCACAAACTGCAGGGGCTACTGCACTGAGCCGGATACGCCCTTTTTCCGAATGGTGCTCGGCCCAGGCGGCAATCTCCAGTAGGAGGCGGTTTTGGATGGCTGCCCTATGGACGGAACTCGACAATCCATCAATGCAACCAGTGACCACCTATGCGTGGTCCTGACTGATGGTCAGCAGCACCACTACCTCCGCACCGACGAATTCCAAACGCTGGGGGACGGTCACTCGGCCACCGTTTTCAGATGGGACGTCAGCTACCGCAGGCCGACATAGGTGCGGCCACCGTTGGGACTCGCCCACCAATGTGGCGGTCAGGACTACCCACTCGGACCAATCTGCGCACCCTGTCGATCTAGATGAGAGGCTGAATCCGTGCCTCCATTTGAGCCATCGCTCCTAGAAGCCAAGGCCCCCGGGGATGCCCCGCCCCCGAGTGGAAGGTCGGGGTTGGTTGCGATCGCATATGGCTCGATCGCATGTGGCTCGGTGGCTGTCGCAGCAATGGCCTCGATCGCATGGTGGTCAGCGGACCTAGGGGGAACCTGAGGGCAACGATCATTGTCCTCGGCGTCACCATCGCAGCTTGCGCATCGGCCGTTGTGGCGTTGCGACTCATGCGCCCAAGGCGGGAGCCGCAACGCCAACTCGTCGCCGCCGTCATCGTCATCGTTGTAGTTGGCCTATCTGCTTTCCGCAGGGTCCTGGACCGGCACCTTCTTGGCGGAAAAGATGAAGGCATACGAACCGGCATGGCAGGCGGCCGTCGATCGAGCAGCGGCCACGACCGGCGCAACTGGACCGTCATGCACCACGTCGGCGACTGGCTACATCAACATTCCGGGTATCGGAATCGCCTACGGGCGCTGCGTTGTCGCTCCTGGTCCGCACAATGGACTACAGGTCAACTTCATCCCCCGCGCCGTATCGTCGGGAACGGGGTTGCTCATGCCCCAAATTTCAGACGCCCGAATGCGCTCGGATGAGTGTCTCGCTCACCTGGACGGGCCCTGGTGGCAAGTCGGCTGGCCGCATGGCAATTGTCCGACCGGATGGACGTTCATTCCGGGCTTCTGAGGGCGCCTCCACTGTCCGTCAACCTCCGGTGGTAGCACCCACCACCCACCATCCCGCGATGACCATCCCGCGATGACCATCGCCCCCGCCCTGCCATGCCGCGGCCTCATGCTTTCGCCACTGGCCTTCCGCCGGCCAAGGCAGCCCTCGTTCCGGCTGACCGTCAGCTGAACCTCGCCGATCCCATCGACGACTACGAAGGCAACCGGGCAACCCGCAGCCGACAACATCGAATCCGCCGATTCCGGGTCACACGAACCTAGCGTCACACCATGAATCCGGACGCATCGCACCAACCTGCCCCTCTGCCTCCGGACGTGGCGCCCCCGCACCGTCCGTTGACCTGGACGCTGGTGGGCGTGGCCATCGTGATCATGCTGGCCGGGGTCCTCTTCGGTTACGACCAAGGTGTCATCTCTGGGGCGCTGGGCGGGATCCAGAAGGACTTCCATGTCAGTACCTTCCCGCTCGAGATCATCACCAGTTGGGTGACCCTAGGAGCCATGGCCGGCGCCCTGGTGGCTGGCGGACTGGCTGACCGGCTCGGTCGCCGGATGACCATCCTCCTGGCGTCGATTCTCTTTATTGCGGGGGCCCTCGTTGAAGCGTTCGCTCCCGGACCCACTGTCCTGGTTGTAGGTCGCCTGGTGGTCGGGTTCGGTGTTGGCGTGGCTTCGGTCGCTGCACCTCTCTACGCGGCCGAAATGGCCCCGGCCCGGCTCCGTGGTCGGTTCGTCTCGCTCTACCAGCTGGCCATCACCATCGGGATCTTCATCGCCTACCTCGTCAACTTCGTCCTCAGTCACGGCAGCGGGTGGCGGGCCATGCTCGGGGTCTCCGCCGTGCCGGCCGTGCTGTTGGTTGTGGCCGTGTGGCCGCTTTCGGACTCGCCCCGCTGGTACATGCAGGCCGGCAGCCGGCCCGATGCTGAACGATCGCTCCGCAAGGTCAAGGGAGTCGACGACGTGACGGCCGACCTCGACACCATGCAGGCCTCCATCGACGAGGATGCCCGGAGCCATGCTGGTTGGAAGACGGTGTTCGCACAGCAGTGGCGCCGACCACTGACCATCGGTGTGACGCTCGCCATGCTCCAGCAGCTGACCGGTATCAACGCCGTCATCTACTACGCCAACCAGATCTTCGAGGCGGCCGGATTCATCTCGCCTACATCGCAGAGCCTGGCCACCTTGTGGGCCATCGGAGCCGTCAACGTCGTCGCCACCTTTGTGGCCGTCGTCTGGGTCGACCGGTTCGGCCGGAAACCGCTCCTCTTCATCGGCACGGTCGGGATGGGGATCAGCCTGGTTGTCGTGGGAGCAATGTTCCTCAAGCTGACCAAGATCACACCGGGCAGCGTCGCCCACACCCCCACGGGCGAAGGCCTCATCACGCTGGTGGCCCTGGTGGTCTTCATCGCCAGTTTCGCCTTCTCCCTCGGCCCGATCGTGTGGACGATCATCAACGAGATCTTCCCCTCCCACGTACGCGGCAGAGCCGTGGCCGTCGCCACCGCCGCCAACTGGTTCGCGGCGTGGCTGGTCGCCCAGTTCTTCCTCACCATGGTCGACCTCATCACCACCACCGGGGTGTTCTGGGTCTTCGCCGGGTTCTGTGGGGTCACCTTCTGGTTCGTGCGCCAGTACGTGCCCGAAACGAAGGGCAGGAGCCTCGAGCAGATCCAGTCGATGTGGGGCGATCCGGCAGCGCTCGCTGCTGCCATGAAGGAGCAGTAGCGGGCTCCGGTCGAGGTTGGCCGGCTGTTCCAACAGGGCGGACGGTCGAACCAGCGCTGGATCCTGCTGGTGCTGAACTCCTTCTTGTCCGAGGCGATCGCCTCGGACGGTCCTTCCATGCGGCCGGATGGTGCCTGACCGCTCAGAAAGGTGACGGTTACCTTGCCCACCCGGTCCTGTCCGAATTCGAGGTAACAGATGCCCTGGCCGTCATCGTTGGCCGATGACCGTTCACCTCGCAGCCGGGAGGTGATCCGTCGGGCGACGACCGCCGCCTGCCCTTCGGCAAACACTCCAGCCTTCAGCGTGCCGACGCTGGTCACATCGCCCACCGCATAGACATCGGGAAAACGGGTCTCGAGGGTAAGCGGGTCGACCGGGATCCAGCCGTCGACGGCCAAGACCGAATCGGTCACGACGGACGGCGTCCGGTGGACGGGAATGCCGAGGCACAGGTCATAGGGGATGCTGCTGCCGTCGCTGCACTGCACCACCCCGGCGTCGGGGTCCAGACCGGTGACCATGCGGTCTGGCACCCACTCGATGCCGTGCTCGACGAAGGCATCCAGAACAGCGCTCGAGGCGTCGGGCGAGGGTGGGATAGGGGTGGCGAAGGGCATCACCAACGAGACGGTCGAAGCGGCCCGCAGCCCCCGATCAGGCCCGGAGTAGCGCCGGGATCCAGTTCGGCGCCCAGGGCCACGACCAGGATGTCGCAATCGAACAGCCCGACATCGGTCTCCACCCGTCTGGCTGCCGGGTCGATGGAGTCGACGGTGGCCCGAACGAAGCTGAGGCCCGGTTTGTCGATGTCGCGGTACGGGTGGAACACGCTGGACGGGGTGGCCTTGCCGAACATGACGTCCAGTTTCGAGAATCCGAAGACGAACCCTTCGCTCTTGTCGATCAAGGTGATCTCGTGCCCGTCGCCGAATTCGTCCGACAGAGCGGTGGCCAGTTCGAGCCCGGCGAACCCTGCGCCGAAGATGAGTACCTTCATACGGTGAATCCACCCAAAGCTCCCCAGGTTGGTCCCCAGCTGCCTACCCGTCACCGATTGCGGCAACGAGCCGCGATCCCTCCCCGAGGCTGCGGCACCGACCATTCGGGCGCCCTTGCGATTGAGCACGCCCGATGCCGGGTCGATGCCGGGTCGATGCCACTGCCCTGACCGGCCGGACCCGATGGCGTCCTCCCCTTGGTCCCGGGTTGCGACAATGGCCGACGACACGCCATCCTGCGTAGGTCTCCTCTACGATTCTGGCCGCGCCGTGGTGGTCCCGAACGACATCCCGACATCCCGACATCCCGACATCCCGAACTATGGAGTCCGTCCCCATGCACCTCATCCCCGCTTTCAACAACCACCTACCCGTCAAGGTCCGCTTTGGCGAGGGCGTGGCGTCCAGCCTCCCGGACGTGCTCAGCGAGCTGGATGCCACCCGGGTGTTTCTCATGGTGGACGAGGGGATCGAGCAGTTCAATCCGGCGGCGGCCATGATCCTCGGCTCACTGGTTGAGCACGCCGGCCTGACGATTACTCGGTTCGACAAGCCCCCCGTCGAACCGACCATGGCCATGGTGGACGCCGCCACCCAGGCGCTGGCCACTTCGGGTGCAACGGTTCTGGTGGCCATCGGGGGCGGATCGGTCATCGACACGGCCAAGGCCGCCCGCCTGTGCGCCCAATTGGGCTGCACCTTCGCCGAGTTCGTGGGCGGACCCCCTGTCTACCCCGTGCCGGACGTGGCTCTCGTTGCCGTGCCGACCAGCGCCGGCACCGGGTCCGAGGTTTCGGGCGGCTCGGTCGTGTCCGACCCCGAGGCCGGCCGGAAGAACGGGATCGCCAACGCCAATCTGCGGGCCCAGTACGCACTGGTCGACCCCCTCCTGACCCACTCGATGCAGCCGTCGATGACGGCCAATACCGGGATCGATGCCCTGGCCCAGGCCATCGCCGCCGTCGTGGCCAAAGTTCGCACGCCCATCGGCGACGCCATCGCCCTCGAGGCGGTCCGCATGATGACCCCCGCTCTGGTGGCCGCCTATCGCGATGGCACCGATGCCCCCGCCCGGGCCGCCATGTCGTGCGGTTCGATGATGGCCGGTCTTGCCATGAACATTTCTGACTGCACTGCCGAACATTCACTCGGCCAGGCCATCGGTGGGGTCAAGCACGTTCCCCATGGCCTGACCATCGGCCTGGTCCTGGCCGAGACGCTGGAGCGCGAGCGGACCCACGTGCCCGAGCTGCTCGAGCGGGTGGCCGATGCCATGGGTGAACCCGATGACGGCAGCAACGACGGCAGTCGGGCTGTGCGAGCGGTCCAGCGCATCTTGGCTGAGCTCGACTTTCCGGTGCTCGGCAGCCTCGGATTCGTGGAAACCGATCTCGACCAGCTGGCTGACTTGGCCCTCGAGGACTACTTCATCACCATGTCGCCGGTGTCGTGGAGCAAGGCTGAGGTGGTTACGGCGTTCTCGTCGGCCCTGCGCATCGAGGTCCGCTCCGCCTGACGTGGGTCGGGCCCGGGGGAAGGCTTACTTCTGGCCGGTCACCGACACGATGGCCAAGCACATCTCGTCGGAGGACCCTTCTCCCCATGTCACCCAACGCGGAGCCAACTTGCGGAGCTGAGGTAGCTCCTGGCGGAGCTTGGGGTCGTAGGTGCACGACACCGTGAGCTTGTCGCCGGACCGGACCTTCAACGGCGTCTTGAGGGTGTAGCTCTTCTGCTCGTCGAAGTTGTAGTGACGGACGGCAACCACCGGGAAGGTCCGGCTCCCCCGGCGGACGGTGACCGACGATTCCTGACCCAACAGGTGCATGTGCGGAGTCACCTGGCGGATGGTGAAGTTGCCATCGATCGGGTACGTGCACGAGGTCGTCACCCGACCTCCGCTGACGATCGGATGCATGGCATCGTGGTGACAGACGACTTCGAGGCCGTTGGCTGCCATCTCCCCGATCGGACCGACCCGGGTGGTCTGCTCGGCCACCGAGGCCGAGCGGTCGCACAACGCCCCGGTCACCCCAGGCGGGCACGGGAGATCGATCGGCGCCGGGAAGTTGTCGATGATGAGCGGTTGGATCGACTTCGTCGTGGCCGGAATGGTGGCGAGTCGGACCCGGCTCCGGTCCGGAGCACTCCCTTTCAGCAGGTTGTAATGCACCTGCATGATGATCTGGCTGCCCTTGGGGAAGACGAACCCGGTACCAGCAGGAGCGTTGTTGGCTCCGTGCCCGGGCACCCATACGCCGAGCCAGGTCGAGGCACCGAACGTGTTGGACGAACTTATCGGGTCGCCGAAGCATGTCCACCCTTTACCGCCGGCGTCGAGTGATTTGGCCTCGGCAATCTTGTCCGGCAGGACCAGGAAGTAGATGGCGTGATGGACCTCGTAGGTCTTGTCGGGCAACAGTTGACTGGAGACCACGTAGCGGTCCGAAGCGATGCGAGGGTCGATGAGGGTGCAGTGGTAGACGTCGGTAGACCCGGCCGCGGCGGCAGGACCCGGGTCGAATGTCCTGTTCGGGGCATAAGTAGTGGACACCGGGGCGACGGTTGACCGGGTGGACGACGACGCGCCCGCCGCCGAATGACCGGCACCGGAAAGGGCACTACCGACACCCACCGTCGTCAGGGCGACGGTGGTGGCCAGGACGAGTCGGAGTCTGGTCATGAGCTTTGACAGTACTCGCTCATCCCACCGGGACGACCTGAGAACCGATCAAGACCGTCGACGCTCCCTGTTGATCCGATCGGAGGCGATT
>JAYVYR010000169.1:0-5965 GCA_043784065.1 Acidimicrobiaceae bacterium | reverse complement strand
TTGTGCAACGCCTGGGCCACGGTCAATCGGGTGCCGTTCACGAATGTGCCATTGGTGCTGCCGAAGTCCTCGATGATGATGTTGCCCTGATTGTTGAACACCCTGGCATGAACCTGTGACACAAAGGTGTCGTCAGGCACCGCGACCGTGCATCCGGCCGCACGACCGAAGGTGATCTCCTGTGCGACGCTGATCGCAGTTCCCTTGTTCGTCTTCGGTTCCAGCACGATCAGTCGAGCCACCGCCCCCCGCTTGCCTCGTGGCGGTGCCTTGGTCCTGTTCGGCGGGACGGCCGCCGACGGCCCGACCGGCTGAGGCTGCGCGTTGCCGCCCACACGCAATGATGCAGCTGCTCCAGTTCCGCCCTGACGCGGCCCGCGCACCTCGCTCCACACGGCCCACAGCACCCGCGCGAAGAACAGGTACAACAGCGCCAGCAGCGCGTACTTGAAGATGTTGAGCAGCGAGTCCGACATACGCGTCTGTCGCCGACTGGGGCGTCAGCTGGCCTCGAAGCGGATGTGCGTACCACCGAAACTGATCGTGTCGCCGTCGTTGAGGATCTGCTCGCCTTCGACGCGAATGCCGTTCACCTTGGTGCCGTTGGTGCTGCCCAGGTCGACGAGAACGAAGTTGCGCCCGCTGGCCCGGAACTCGGCGTGGCGGCGACTGACGTTGGCATCGTTCAAAGGAATGCTGCTCTCGGGCAGTCGTCCGACGGTGAAGACCTTGCCGGCGAGCGGCATCCGTTCGCCCGACGGCAGGACGAGCGTGCCGACGCCGACACCACCACCGGCCTCGCGCATCGATGACGTGACGGTGAACCGGCCGGGCTTCTGTTCCTGACTGATCAACAAGCTGACCGACACCGGCCCCATGAAGTGGTAGGTCTCTTCGCGCGCATGCTCGCGTGCTGCCTCGCCCAATTCGGTGACGAGTGCTGCCTCGATGTCGAGGAATGCGGCGTGGTCACGCGGGCTGATGTGGAAGTCGAATTTGTTGGGCACGATGCGGCGACCCTTGACATCGACGGAGCGATTGTCATCCATCTCGCGCACGAGACGGCGACCGAGTTCGATCGGACGGATGCTGCTCTTACTCGAACGCGAAAACACACCCTCGACCATACGCTCTACACCGTGCTCGAACGACTGCAATCCCATGTTGAGTGGACACAGTAGTGGCCTGAGCCCACGATCCAATGCGCGCCGACGGTGCCCTGCGTCTCGGTTTCGATCCTGTGCGGCCGGTGCTCGACTCGTGCTCGCAACCGCCCCACGGGGTCCACATGCGCAACCTGTCCGCCCAGCAGCGCCCCGTGGGCTTCTTCTTGGCACAATCCGTGGCGCCCCGCTGCCCGAATCGGTGTTGGGTGCGGTTGGCGAAGTTGCTACGGTTATGTGGTTCCACTCGGGCGAGTGGCGGAATAGGCAGACGCGCTGGCTTCAGGTGCCAGTATTCGCAAGGATGTGGGGGTTCAAGTCCCCCCTCGCCCACCGAGGGGTGTCGACATATCTGGGCAGGTCACGTCGACAAAACTCCCTCTACAGAATGCGTCCGGACGCCTTTAGCTGCAGAGCTGGGGCTCGTGGGCATCTGCACCGGCTCCCGGCCCTGTCGGTGGGGACCGCCCATAAGACTGCGGGTGCAGTGACCACCTAACGAGCGCGCCAAAGTCCACCCAGATCATGATTGCGGTGGTGCGATCGCCTCTCTCAGGCGGCGGTGGGCGGGTCCGGATCGGAGCTCCCGCTGGCCGATGACACCAGCGGCGGAACCTCCGGGAACCACTCGTCGAGGGCCCGGGTCCGGCGCCGGCGAGGTCGGCGTCGAGCCGTGCCGGCGGCCTCGGCGGCCCTCTGGGCGAGGAAGCTCTCGATCTTGCGGAGGTTGGCAGCACACAGGAGCAGCGCCACAAAGACGCTCTGAGCGGCTACCCCGCGGATCCTCCGTCGCTGGGGATCGCCCAGCGCCCCCCTGGCGCCGTCCTTCAAGAAGCCGTTCATGCCCTCGTTGGTGCTGCGCCGGGTGGCATAGGCAGCCCGCCACTCCTCGCTCCCGTAGAGGAGGGGCTGGGCGAGCTTGGCCCCCGCCTCGGGCGGCACGGTCACGCTTTGCTGAGAGCAGATGGTGGGCGGGTGGGCCTTGACGGCTGCCGTCACCGGGATCCGCACTCGGCCCTGCGTCTTCGGCCCAATTGAGGCCGGCTTCAGGTCACATCGGGCGACCGGTGCCGGGTTGGACGCCGGGCACCGCAGGCGGACATGTCCCTCGCTGTCCGGTCCGGCCTTCGACACCACCAGGAACTTCCACCGCTCCTCCATGCGAGCCCTGTAGGTGGCGTCGTCGATGGTGCCATTGCGGAAGTCGATGGTGGCCTCGATCAACACCTTCGGGATGGCCGGGCAGTACCAGGCGCCCTCGATCTGCAGCATGCCGGCGTAACTGCCCTGGATGCCGAGCTGGTCGACCTTGTAGTCAAACACCGGCTGATAGCCAAGGGCGCGGACGGGGAGCTAGAAATCCTCGGGCTTGGCGCTGGAGTAGGCCCGGTCGCCGGCCAGAAGGCGGGCCGGGTGACCTCGTTCGCGGATGTTGGCCAAGGCACGGACGGCCTGGCGGCCGGGCTGACGGCCGGGCTTGTGCAGGGTGGCCATGCCGAGCACGAGACTCGGGAAGGGTTGGGGCTTGCTCGGGTCGTCGCTGCCGCTCACCACCAGGGAGGCCTCGTAGCCCCAGTAGGCCTTGTCGGCTTCACCGTCCGGCTTGCCCTCGGACGGGTTCCGGATCTACCAGTCAGCGTCGGGGTCGGCCGAGTGGGTAACCACCGTCGGGGCCTCGCTCTTGCGCTTGCGCCGATGGCGACGGTCGGGCCGGGCGAAGGTGGGGACCACTGTGGCGTCCACCGCCGAGTTCCCCTGCCACTGCCGACGGACATCTCGGGGCAGTGCCCGGACGCTCATCTCGACGATCTGGTTGATGAACCACTCGAGCCGCCGGGCCCGCTCCTCCCACTCCTCGTCGGTGTGAGCTGCCTGGCGCTCCTCCAGGCGCGCGGTGTAGCTGTCGGGGTCGAGGCGGCGGTTCTTCGGGGTGGGCGACGGGTCCATCAGGTCGAACAGCCCGTGGAGCCGGGTCCGGACGGTGCGATAGGCAGCGAGTTGCGCCCGGGAGTCGAGGCGCCCCGGCGGCTTCGGCACGCCCAGCTCGTGGCACATGGTGGGTGAGATACGCGTGAACAGCACGTCGGTCATGGCGGTGGCCAGTACCGGGTGGTCGGTCGCCGGGCACAACACCATCGCCACCATCAGCGCCCGCATCGGGAAGGTCTCCGGGCGTCCGCCCGGACCCCGACGCGCTTCGTCCCGCCACTGCTCGATGGTGGCCACAAGAGGAGACCGGTCGATCATTGCAATGGCGCCGCGCACTACCTCGTCCTCGATCCGCCCGACCTGTGCCCGCATGCGGGACATGGGCGGTGCCGCCGAGTCCTCGGAACTCTGAGCAGGGATGGCCATGGTCACCGTCCGCCCGCCTCAGTCAGCTGGCGGAAGGCCACCTCGTCGTCCAAAGCCGGCACGAACGCCAGGTACTTGGCCAGCTGGGCGGCCGTCACCCCAGACGCCCGCTCCAGCGCGGTGGCGTGGGTGCCGGCGGCAAAGTGGGTCACGATCCAGGTGATCCGCGTCCGTTGGATTGAGAAGTGGGTTTCTTCTCCTCTGGAGCACCGCCTGATGAACGCCACAATGTCGCCACGGGTGATCCGAGTCCGGTCGGGCCCTCTGCCAGGACGGTCCGGCCGACGGGAGCCGATTCCGGACACCTTCTCCCCTCTCCGAGCCCACTCAATACCGACCCCGGACGCGACAGAACCTGTGGGTGCCGAGAATGTCATCCGGGGGCTGTGAGTAGGACTTTCGTGGAATGGGCCGGGACGACGAAGCTGGGACATGGCCGTCTCGTTCATCTGCCTGACTTTCATCACCGGGGCTGATCCATGAATGCGGTCAAGTGGCCTGACCGGGCCGGACGGTACCTACTGCACCCACAGCCACCTCGGGTCCAGGTAGGTTTTGTAGTACACTTCCATTGTGGAGGTTCTCCGATCAGCGCATCGGCACGGGATCGACCCATCCGAAATGGATCACGCACTACGGAACGCAATCGTCGTGGAGGAGGTCGCTGAGAATCCGATCCGATATTTGGTCCTGGGTCCAGACAGGTCGGCAAACCTCCTCGAGTTGATCGTGATGGATCGACCACAAGGGCCGGCGATCATCCACGCCATGGCCATGAGTGAGCGGTACCGCTCACTCCTACCTGGAGAAACGACGTGATGAAGACCACACATGGGACGAAAGCAGATGGAACGCCGATCACCGATGAGATCATCGAGGCAATGGCCGACGAGGCCGAGCGCGGATACGACGTTGAGGAACTGCGACGTCGTCGCGGCGGACGGCCAGCTTTGGGTTCATCTCCTTCGACAGTCGAGTCAGTTCGTCTCGATCCTAAATTGAAGCGGGATCTGCTGCTGAGGGCGTCCGCGAAAGGGGTCAGCGTGTCCGAGGCCATCCGCGAGGCGCTCCGCCAGTACGTTCAAGCCAGTTAGATTTCCCTCGGCACCTTTGGAAGCCGGCAATGTCATCCGTGCCGTGACCAGGGGCTACCTGTGGCTGATTGTCTACACAACAATATGGGAAATCGGGACCAATGGCGTGGGAAATCGCTCCGGCCGGGGTGCAGTCGGTCCAGGTAAAGTGGGTTCCGTCGGTAGCCCACTCGGGGGTCCCGACAGAACTGGGCGGTTCGCGTCGACAAAACCCCCTCAGGCGGGTCCGTTTGGGGATTCGGGCGTGATGTTGGCCCTCCGCTGCGGCGGTCCGAGCGTCGGGAACCGATGTCGGACACGTCCTCCCCCGTCCGGGTCCGCGCAGGCCTGACTCCGGACGCGACGGAACCTGTGGGTGCCGAAAATGTCATCCGTCGCCATGACCAGGACTTTCCTGGAATGGCCCAGCAAGACGACGCTGGACCATGGCCCTCTCGTTCCTACACCTCGCCTTCACCAGGATCCTCCAGTTGGTGCGCCTCGGCCAACGTGACGGCGACGAGTTGGCGATCGAGATCGTCATGCTCTGTCACGAGGTGGCTGTGCTCCGTCGCCAGGTGCTCCGGCCGGCCTTGGAGCCTCAGGATCGAGCCCTGTTCGCTGGACTGAGTCGGCTCATGGACAGAAGTCGTCGAGGACGGTTCTTCGTCCAGCCAGAAACCCTGCTCCGGTGGCACCGGGACCTGGTCCGGCGCAAGTGGACTCATCCCCACCGCCCCGGGCGGCCCAGAATCCCCGCCGGCACGATGGCGATCATCCTCCGACTGGCCCGGGAGAATCCCATTTGGGGCTACCGCAGGATCCAGGGAGAGCTGGCAACGATGGGCGTCGTTCTTGCTCCCTCGAGCGTCTGGACCATCCTGAAGCGCAACGGCATCGACCCGTCGCCGATTCGCAAGGGGCCGACCTGGACCGAGTTCCTCTCTACCCAGGCGTCATCGATGTTGGCCTGTGACTTCTTCTCGGTCGACACGGTGTTACTAAAGCGCCTCTACGTGCTGTTCTTCATCGAGCTCGACACCCGCCGGGTGCATGTGACCTGCGTCACCGCTCATCCGACCGGGTCCTGGGTTGTCCAGCAGGCGAGGAACCTGAACATGGTGCTGGAGGATCGGGTCCATCCCGTCAAGTTCCTGATCCGTGACCGGGACGCCAAGTTCACCTCGAGCTTCGACGGGGTCTTCAAGACCGAAGGCATTCGCATCATCCGCACCCCGGTCAGAGCTCCCCGGGCCAACGCATTCGCCGAACGCTTCGTCGGCACCGTGCGTCGTGAATGCCTCGATGGGATGCTCATCTTCGGTCGTGGACATCTGGAACGAGTCCTGGCCGAGTACGTGGCCCACTACAACG
>JAYVYR010000168.1:0-3282 GCA_043784065.1 Acidimicrobiaceae bacterium | reverse complement strand
GCCCGGTCGCTCAAGGATGCGGTCCGCCTCGACGGCGGGGGCGTTCCGTCAACCAAGGGCACGCTGTGACTCGACCCACCTTCTCGTGATCGCTGTCCTTGACTACGGCATCGGAAATCTGCGCTCAGCCGAGAAGGCACTCCAGCGGGTAGGCGCCGATGCGCGACTGGTCGACGAACCGGACGACGTGGCCGGCGCAGCCGGGGTCGTGCTTCCCGGGGTCGGGGCATTCGGGCGTTGTGCCGAGGCTCTGTCGTCCACCGGACTGGACCGGGCCGCCACCGAGGCGGTGGCCCGGGGCATCCCATTTCTCGGGATCTGTGTCGGGTTCCAACTGCTGTACGAACGTTCGGAGGAGGACCCGGACGCCACTGGACTCGCAATACTGCCCGGAATCGTCCGGCGCCTGCCCCACGGCGTCAAGCATCCCCAGATGCAGTGGAACACCCTGGAGATCGGCCGTTCCGACCTGCTGGCCGGCGTCCCCGACCCCGCATGGGTCTACTTCGTCCACTCCTTCGCCCCCGAGCGCACGGATGACACCACCTCGATGTGTGACTACGGCGGTCCGGTGGTGGCCACCGCCGAGCGGGGCCGGGTATGGGGCACGCAGTTCCACCCGGAGAAGTCCGGGGCCGTGGGCCTCGGTATTCTGGCCAACTTCGTGGCCGCCGTCGACGCGGTGGCATGATGGACTTGTATCCGGCCATCGACATCCGTGACGGCGGAGCGGTTCGCTTGACCCAGGGCGACTTCGACCGCCAGAGCGATTACGGCGACCCGGTGGCGTTGGCCCGCCGCTTCGCTTCCGGGGGCGCTCCGTGGCTCCACGTGGTCGACTTGGATGCCGCCCGTTCGGGGCTACCGGTCAACCGCTCCACCGTCCTGGCTATCGCTCGTGCGGTCGACGTTCCGGTCGAGACCGGGGGTGGGGTGCGGACGGTCGACGATATGGCCGAACTGCTCGAGGGTGGACTCGCCCGCGTGATCCTCGGTACGGCCATCCTCGACGATCCAGACCTGTTGCGCCGGGCCACCAACACCTTTCCTGGCCGGGTGGCGCTCGGCCTCGACTATCGGCGTGCGTCTGACGGGCGTGCCGAGGTGGCGATCAGGGGCTGGCAGGAACGTTCGGGCCGGACGGTCGGCGACCTCCTCGCCGAGGCTGCCGGCGCGGGACTGGCTGCAGTCATCGTGACCTCCATCGAGCGCGACGGTATGCTGACTGGGCCGGATCTCGATGGCCTGGCCGCCGTGCTGAACTCCACCGACGTACCGGTCATCGCCTCAGGCGGTGTGGGGTCGTTGGCCGACATCGCGGCGCTGAATGCCCTCGAGGTGGCGGTGGCGGGAGGGCCGTCCCGGCGGCTGCTTGGCGCTATCACCGGCAAGGCATTGGTCGACGGGCGGATGACGGTGGAGGAGGGGGTGGCTGCATGCGCACCGTCCGAGTGATCCCCTGCCTCGATGTCGACGACGGCCGGGTGGTCAAGGGCGTCCGTTTCACCGACCAGTTCGACGCCGGCGACCCGGTAGAACTCGCCGCCCGTTACGACGCGCAGGGTGCCGACGAGCTCGTCTTCTTGGACATCACGGCCTCGTCGGACAACCGGAGCACGATGGTCGATGTGGTGGCTCGGACAGCCGAACAGGTATTCATCCCGTTCACAGTTGGAGGAGGGGTGCGGGCCGTGGAGGATGCCCGGCGGCTGCTCCGGGCCGGTGCCGACAAAGTGGGCATCAATTCGGCCGCCGTGGCCCGTCCCGAACTCATCAGCGAACTGGCCGACGAGTTCGGCGCCCAGTGCGTGGTGGTGGCCATCGATGCCCGCCGCAGGATCGAATCGGACACACGGGCATGGGAGGTAGTCACCCACGGAGGCCGGACCAGTACCGGCATCGATGTCCTGGCTTGGGCTGAACGTTGCTGCGGGCTCGGGGCTGGCGAGCTGCTGGTCACGTCAATGGACCGGGACGGCACCCGCGATGGTTTCGACCTGGAGCTGACGCGACGCATCGCCCAGGCCTGCCCGGTACCGCTGGTGGCCTCGGGCGGAGTGGGGGAGCTCGACCATCTGGTTGAGGGAGCTGTCGAGGGCGGAGCCGACGCGGTACTTGCTGCTTCCATCTTCCACCTTGGCGAATTCACCGTGGCCGAGGCGAAGGCTCACCTGACCGCCGCCGGTGTTCCCGTTCGCCCCGGCCTGAAGCCTGACTGACCCGTTCGTCCCTGTCCCATGGATGGCCCTGCTCGTCCGGGTTCCGACGGGGCTGCGGTAGCCTGCAGATGTGGCCACCACTACATCGGATGTCCCGCTGAACGCGTCGCCGGGCGACAGCGCCCCGTTGGCCATCAACGTGCTGGCCGATCGTGTCCTCGTCCAGGTCGGCAAATCCGAAGGAGAACGGCGGTCCCGGGCCGGCATCCTGATTCCGGCCACGGCCCAGGTGTCTCGTCGCCTCAACTGGGCGACGACCATCGCGGTGGGGCCCCACGTACGCTCGGTCAAGGTGGGCGACAACGTCCTGTTCAATCCCGAAGACCGCTTCGAGGTCGAAGTCCAGGGCGAGGAGTATGTCATCCTGCGTGAGCGCGACGTTCATGCCGTGGCTGCCACCCGCTTCGACGGCGGTACCGGCCTCTACCTCTGACCTGGCTCCGGACGACGATGCACGGATCCGAACCACTGGACCTAACAACTGATCCTCCAACGACACGACCCTCAGCACCGGGAGCTCCTTTGACCAACTCCGCCACACCTGCCGCCCAGTTTGTCGCCACACCCGTTCGGTACACGGCTGACGAGCTGACAGCCATCACCTACAACGCTGACGGTCTCGTCGGGGCCATCGTCCAGGACGTTGCCGATGGCGCAGTGCTGATGTTCGCTTGGATGAATGCCGAGTCACTGGCCAAAACCCTCGAGACCGGGCGGACCTGGTTCTGGAGCCGGAGCCGTCAGGAGTACTGGTGCAAGGGAGAGACATCGGGCGACCGGCAATATGTGCGCAGCCTGCGGTACGACTGCGACGGCGACTCTCTGTTGGTTGTTGTCGACCAGGAAGGTGCGGGCGCCTGCCACACCGGCAGCCGCAGCTGCTTCTTCCGCGCCTTCGGCGAGAGCGAGGCCGCGGAGTCGACCGGATCGTGAACAGTCCTGTCGGCCCGGGGCCTGCGGGCTTCCGCAGGCTGGCCCGCGCCCACCGGATCGTCCCCGTGTGGCGCGAGCTGGTGGCCGACACCGTCACTCCAGTGGCCGCCTTCTTGCAGATCGTCGGCAC
>JAYVYR010000167.1:0-3837 GCA_043784065.1 Acidimicrobiaceae bacterium | reverse complement strand
TTTGGTGGTGGGGTCGTCGACCTCGGGGAGCTCGTCTTTGGCGATGTCCACAGCCACTCCCAATTCGAGCATGGCCTCGATTCCCTCAAGCCCGCGCCGGGCACGACGTGACGTGACCGGGTCGGGAGATTCGGCCATGAGCCGGACGTGATCGACTACGAATTGAGGGATCACCAGGCCGGCGGGCAGCAGCCCACTGCGACCTAGGACGAGAAGGAAGCGGTCCATGACCGCCGAGGCATCGATGAGGAGGGCCTGGCCGGGGAGTGGCTTGGAAGCCGGGCTGAGGATCCGGGACAGCCCGGCCGCAGCCACGATTTGACGACCCTTGATCGTGCCAAGGCGCCACCCGAACCCGGCGAACACCCATACGATGCCGGCGGTGATGACGAAGGCGTAGGCCGAACGGACGATGGCGACCAGGGCCATGCCCAGAATCAGGCCGAGGATCATGCCGGACGTCGAGATGATGGTAGCGGCGAAGATCTCGCCCGGGGGGCTCTTGCGGAGGAGAAAGACACCCCGCTGCAGACCCTTGTCGAGGATGCGTCCGGCGATGCCTCCGATGACGTAGCTGATGGCGGCTCCGGTGAGCAGTCCGACCACCCCACTCGTGCCCGCCGAGTTGATGTCGTGGCCGATCTCGTAACCCACGAGGGCTCCGAGGAGCACGACGATGAGGCGTACCCCTTCTACGAAGATCATGCTGGCCCCTTCCTTCCCTTGTGATTCAGATGCGCTGCGTCCTGATTGTGGTCGCCTAGCCTCGCTTGATCGAGCTAGTTGATCCAGCTGTACGTCTAATTGTCGGTCGATCGCGGCCGACCTTGAGGAAGGGAGGTATTTACCCACATTCGGTGGTGGTCTAGGCTCCGGTAGTGGGATCGAGGCGGCTCGGAGAATCCGTTGAGCCCCGTGTGAACCGGTTGCTAGCTTGACTGAC
Source organism: Acidimicrobiaceae bacterium (assembly GCA_043784065.1). Lineage (GTDB taxonomy): Bacteria > Actinomycetota > Acidimicrobiia > Acidimicrobiales > RAAP-2 > Bog-756. Next base: position 2,894 of record JAYVYR010000167.1, on the reverse strand, counting down.
ACTGAGAGTGAAGATGTGACCACGAGGACAGGTCGAAGTTCGGTCTGTGACCGCCACCGACCGGATCCCTCCTGACGAGCCTCCATGACGGCCTCCCCCGATCACTACGTGTCCATGCTGGTCACGCCCGCAGCCGCTCCGTGGCAGGCGCCGATCCGTGACCCCACCTTGGGCGCCCCGTTGCCGGTGCCGAGCCTCGACCTCACGGTCGGTCCGCGTCAGGTGCCGAGTCTCGATCTGGCGAAAGACGCCCACGCCGGGGTTCCGACTTTCGTAGACGCCGCCACCACTGATACCCGGGCGGCCGGGCCCCAGGGGGCCACGGTCGACCTTGGCAATCTCCGTGGTCGAAGCCAAGCTCGCCACATGGCCGCCGCCTTGCTGCTCTCCTTGGTGCTCGTCGTGGGCCTCGTGACCTCCCTCGTCACGTCCTCGGCGAGCGCACCTCGCAAACGCGTCGCCGCACATTCGACGCCCATCGCCGGCAACCGGGGCGAGCCCGCATCCCATCAGTCGTCCCACCTGGCCCCTGCCACTTCGGCTCCAGTGCCCGCCTCACCGTCCCTTGCCGCAGCGGCCCCGCTCCAGTCCCACGAGGTCTTCGGATACGCGCCCTACTGGACGTTGCCTCAATCGGCCTCGTTCGACGTGTTGAACCTGACGACGCTGGCCTACTTCAGCGTCGACGCCAATGCGGACGGCACCCTCGACCAGGGTGGCTCCGGTTGGAACGGATACCAGAGCCAGGACCTGGTCAACCTGGTCAACCGGGCCCACGCCGCCGGTGCCAGGGTGGTCCTGACCATCACCTGCTTCAGCCAGCGCTCGTTGGACCAGATCACCTCGGACCCGAACGCCCCGGCCCGCCTGTCGGCGGCCCTTGTCGCCGCGGTCAAAGGCAAGAGCCTCGACGGAGTGAACTTCGACTTCGAGGGACAGGGGAGCGCGGACCAGGCTGGCCTCACCAACTTGATCACCAGCGTGTCAGCGGTTCTCCACGCCACGGACCCGCACTGGCAGGTCACCATGGCCGTCTACGGCAGCGCGGCGAGCGACTCCGGCGGCTTCTACAACGTGGCCACTGTCGCTCCGGCTCTGGACGCCTTCTTTGTAATGGCCTACGACATGAACTCCCGGACCAAGCCGAGTGCCACGTCGCCGCTGTTCGGGGCGGGGTACACGGACGCCCGGGTCATCGAGGACTTCCTCAAAGTGGTGCCACCATCAAAGATCGTGCTCGGCCTGCCGTACTACGGGTACGACTGGGCGACCACCGATGGGTCGGCGGCGGCGGCGGCTACTGGATCCGAGTCGCCCCTCTCCGACTCGGTCATTGCCGCAGGTCACCACCCCACGTATTGGGACCCGGTCACCAACACCCCGTGGACGGCCTACCAAGTGGGGAGCCAATGGCACGAGACATTCTTCGACGATCCGACGTCGTTGGCGCTCAAAGCCCAGCTGGCCAACTACTTCCACATTGCCGGTGTCGGCATCTGGGCCCTCGGGATGGATGGAAACGACCCGGCCTTGCTGGCCGCACTCCTTGGGAATGCGCCAGTAGTCAAAGACGTATTGTCCGGTCCTCCCGCGGGCACCGGATTCCTGACCGTCGGTACGTTCGCCGGGGTACCCAATGTGGACCTCAGCCCGATCCCGTCACCGCCGCCCGGAGGCAGGTCGCAGCTGATCGGATTCCTCGACGGGATCGGCACGACTGACCCGCACCTGGCCTGCCTCTCCGGCGGGCCATCCCTCCCGGTCTGGTCCTTCACCACCCTGCCCGGGGTCTACGTGGTCATCGCCACCACTCCTACCTACTGCGCAGCGGCCATGTGGAGCTTCCCGGTCCCGCCACCGGCGGCGCCGAGCACCCCCCCGCCCTCTCCGGCAACCCTCCCTACAACCACCGACCCACCGGCCACCACCACCACGATGATGCCGGTGCCGACCACGACGGCTACTACGACGACTTCTACGGTGCCGACCACGACCACGACCGCGACCACGACCGCGACCACCACCACGGCTGCCCCATGACCTCCGGTGGAGGCTCGGACATTCCGGCGGCGGCTAGTCTCTCCAACGCACCCGGGGGTGTAGCTCAGCTGGTAGAGCGCTACGTTCGCAATGTAGAGGCAGTGGGTTCGACTCCCATCACCTCCACCCAGGTAAAAGGCACAATCAGTGCACTGATGTGGAGCCGGATTCCGGCTCCGCGCCGCCCTCGACCAGAGCTGGCGCGCTCCGGGAAGCGTTTTGTACGGCTCCCCCCGTCGGTTTCGAGTGGCACCTCAACTCGCATTCCTCTGTCTTGCTAACGGGCACGGACATGGGGCGGCCGTGGCGAGCCGTCGTCGTCGTACCTGCCCTGTCGACAGCGACCATGCTGAAGTAAGCGATTCGCCGGAACGGAGGCGGGTTCTCGGAGGGTGCGACTCTCAAGCTTGGCAATGGACGGCGGAGGTTGAGGCCGGCGCCGACCAGGTCGCATCACTTTCGAACCCTGCCCGACCACCCGTACTCAACCGCCAGGTGGGTCCGGTTCCTGGCCGAACGGTGGCTGGGGCGTGAAGGTCCACTGTGGTTCGACGTCACTGCGGCCGGTCCGCTCCAGGGTCCACCCCTCATAGGTCTTGAGCCAGTGGTGGTGATGGCACAGGAGGGCCAGGTTGCCCAGTGCGGTCGGGCCACCGAGGGCGAAGCCCTGGATGTGGTCGATCTCCAAGCCGTAGGAGACGCCGCATCCAGGCACCACGCAGCACCGGTCCCGATGGGCGAGTGCGGTGCGCAGGTGGCGATTGATCGTCCGCCCGAAGTGGGAGACGGCCCGGATGTCGCCGGCTCGGTAGAAGACGAAGCGGAGGAACGAGTCGTTGGCCATGTCCCTGGCC
>JAYVYR010000166.1:0-3738 GCA_043784065.1 Acidimicrobiaceae bacterium | reverse complement strand
GCCATCACGGCTGCCGCCCCCCGGAAGAAGGCGAACGGGGACGCCGCCATCCGCCCGTAGCGGATCGGAACCAGGTCGGGCACCCGGGTGACGGCCTGCAACGCCAAGATGTCGAGCGGATCGGTGCGGTCGGCCGGCACCACCCATTCACCGTGCCTCGAACGGGGCACCAGCTCACGCGCCTTGCGTCCGTGGGCGGCACGTTCGGTGGCACTCTGCTGGATCATCGCCCCATCATTCCACTCCATCGGTCGAAAGTCACCGGTGCCAGGCCCGGGGCGTGGACCTAGGCGGGTTGGACCCGGGCCGACTGGAGCTACTTCTTCTTACGGCGCTTGCCGATGGCGATGATCAGTCGGTCGACGAGGACGCCGAGCACGGCCGATACGAGGATGACCCAGATCAAGCTGGTGGTGGCGTTGACGAAGATGAAGTTGACCTTGACGTCATTGGAGTTCCCGACGACGAAGGCGATGAGCAGGACGAGGCCGAGTCCACCCATGACCAGACGGATGATCTCCCGGTTGTCGCCCTTGGCGCCCTTGGCCCGTGTTGCTCCGGAAGTACCGACTGGATGATCTGGTGCTTGCGCCATATCTCGCTCCTCTGCGTATCGACTGATCGAATCGACAGTACCGCCGACCCGCGGGACAGGCCGTGATGCAAGGACGCGGTCAGGATGTGTCCGTGCGGGAATAGTCGCGATCCGGGTGGGCGTGCCGATCAGTGGAGCAGCAGCAACGTGGCCTGATGGGCGAAGTTCAGAATGGGTCCGGGCACGACTCCGAACACCACGGTGAACGCCACGCAGATGCCGATCGCCAACGAGGTCAACGCCGGGACCGGGAGCAACCCGCGGGTCTCGACGGCGGGCTCCGGCTCATCGTCGGTCAGTACCTGGATGCCGGCCGGCTGATCAGCTACCAGGGTGGTGACGGCCGAACCTATCGGTGGTGCGCTAGTCGAAGTCGGCAACACCGGGGCATCGCTCTCGACCACGTCACCGACCGGGCCGACAGGCGAGAACATGGTGACGGCCAGGCGGAGATAGAAGAACGCGGCCACGGCTCCGGACAGCATGGCAATCACGGCCAACGAGTAGCCCTGGTTGGCTACGGAGGCCTCGATGACGCCCAGCTTGGCCAAAAACCCCGTGGTGAATGGAGCGCCGGCCTGCCCGAGGAGCAACACGGCGAAGGCCAGGGCCAGGAGCGGCTGACGCTTGGCCAGACCCCGGTAGTCGGTGATCGAGGAACGGGTGTCACCCGGACCGGCCACCACGCTGATCACGGCGAAGGATCCGACGACCAGGAAGAGGTACGTGAAGACGTAGTAGAGCGAGGCCGACACGCCCCGGGCGCTGACCGCCTCGACGCCGAGGAGGATGAAGCCCACATGGTTGATCGACGAGTAGGCCATCATCCGCTTCACGTCACGCTGGGTCAGGGCGACGACCGCTCCGAGCACCAGGCTCAAGGAGGCCAGCACCCAGATGATGGGTTGCCAGTCGGCCCGGACTGTCGGGAACGAGGTCACGAACACGCGCAGCAGAGCGGCGAAGGCACCGGCCTTGGCCACCGCGGCCATGAATCCGGCCACCGGTGAGGGCGAGCCCTCGTAGACGTCCGGCGACCACATGTGGAACGGAACGGCAGCAATCTTGAATCCGAAGCCGACCAGCAAGAGGGCCAGGCCGCCGAGGAGCACGCCGTTATGGACGATCACATTGCGGGACAGGTAGTCGGCGATCTGCGGCAGGTTCGTCGTCCCGGTGGCGCCATAGGTGAGCGCAATGCCATAGATGAAGACGGCCGAGGAGAATCCGCCCAGTACGAAGTACTTGAGTGCAGCCTCGCCCGACTCGGCCCGCCGGTGGTTGAAGGCGGCCAACACGTAGAGGGCGATGGACAGGATCTCGAGACCGAGAAAGACCACGATCAGGTCGTTGGCCGCCCCCATCATCATGGCCCCCGAGGCCGACACCATGGCCAGCACATGGAATTCGGGGCCGTCGATGCCCTCGCGCTGCAGATAGCCGTCGCCCACCAGGGCGGTCAGGAGCATGGTGATCGACACCGCGATCTGGATGAACACGGCGAAGCCGTCATAGGCGATTGCACCGGCGATCGTCACCGACGGGCCGTGGGTCGTCACCTGGGACCACTGGAACAGGGCGGCCACCAGGGCGGCAAGCGATACCACGACCGCAACCAGCGTGCCGGCCCGTGCATGCATGACCCGCCGCAGCAGCGACGACACCAGCATCAGTGCCAGCGCCCCGCCCAGCATGATCAGCATGGGCAAGATGCTCAGGTAGTCAACGTGGGGAACATGGATGGTGGGGGCCGCCGAAGTGGCCAACAGGGTCGTCACTTGGAGCCTCCTGTGGCGCGAGTGCCCGGCAAGGGGGCCGCCACATCGCCCTGCGGTCCGTAGTCGCCGACCGGCCGGTGCACGGCCACGGTTCCGGGTGGAAGTAGGCCGGTGGGCACCGGGGTGTTGGTGGTCTGGTCGACGCGGACCACCAGGCGGTTCACCGACGGGGTGATGCGGTCAAGGACCGGCTTCGGGAACACGCCGAGCAGCACGATCAGGACGATCAGCGGAGCAACGATGAGGCGCTCGTTGAGCGAGAGGTCGCGGGTGGTGGCGTCCTCGGCAGTGGGTTCGCCGTGGAAGACCTGCTGGTAGCTCCAGAGCAGGTAGACGGCTGCGATCACCACTCCGGTGATGGCGGCCACCGCCCACCAGCGGTGGGCCACGAAGGTGCCGATCAAGATGAGGAACTCGCCCACGAATCCGTTCAGACCAGGCACCCCGATGGAGGCCAGCATGGCCAGTGTGAAGACACCGGCCAGGACCGGTGCGGGCGACTGGAGTCCTTTCAACGAGCCGATCTGCCAGGTCTGGCGGCGCTCGTAGATCCATCCCACCAGGATGAACAGGGTGGCGATGACCAGCCCGTGGTTGACCATCTGGAGGACGCCGCCGCTCAGACCCTGGCTGTTGAGAGCGAAGGTGCCCAGCACGATGAATCCGATCTGAGCCAGCGACGAGTAGGCCAGCAGACGCTTCAGGTCCCGCTGGGCGCAGGCCACCAGAGCGCCGTACACGATCCCGATGACCGCCAGGGTCAGAACGACGGGAGCCATGGTGCGACTGGCCTGGGGGAACAGATTCAGGTCGAAACGGACGACCCCGTAGGTACCGAGCTTGGCCATGATCCCGACCAGCAGGATGGCACCGGCCGTGGGGGCCTCGGAATAGGCGTCGGGCGACCAGGTGTGGAACGGGAATATCGGCGCCTTGACGGCGAATGCGGCGGTGAAGGCGCAGAACAGCAGCACGCCCTCGGTGCCACTCACATGGGTGTGCATGAGTGCCGGGAGGTCGAAGGTGAGCACGCCGGTCTGGCTCTGGTGGATGAAGGCGATCGACACGATACCCACCAGGAGAAAGGCGGAGCCGGCGAACGTGTAGACGAAGAATTTGATTGCGGCGTATCCGCGTTGGGCGTAGCCCCAGCCTCCGATGAGGAAGTACGAAGGCACCAAGGTCAGCTCGAAGAAGAGGAAGAACAGGATCAGGTCGAGGGAGATGAAGCTCCCCATGCAAGCCGCTTCCAGCAATAGGACCCAGGCCACGAAGGACCGGGTGTCACGCCGGGCACGTGCGCCCAGCATGGTCAGAGGGAAGAGCACGCCGGTCAACACCAGCAGGAAGAGCGAGATGCCGTCG
>JAYVYR010000165.1:0-20140 GCA_043784065.1 Acidimicrobiaceae bacterium | reverse complement strand
GGGCTGGAAGCGACGCTCGAGGGCGGCGTCCTTTTCGAGGTGTTTGCGGTACTCGTCGATGGTCGTGGCACCAATGGTCTGGAGCTCGCCCCTGGCCAGCATCGGCTTCAGGATCGAGGCGGCGTCGATCGCACCTTCGGCCGCACCGGCACCGACCAGTGTGTGCAGTTCATCGATGAACAGCACGATGTCGCCTCGGGTGCGAATCTCCTTCAAGACCTTCTTGAGCCGCTCCTCGAAGTCACCGCGGTAGCGGCTGCCGGCCACGAGGGCACCGAGGTCAAGGGTGTAGAGCTGCTTACCGGTCAACGTTTCGGGAACGTCGTCAGCCACGATGCGCTGGGCGAGTCCTTCGACGATCGCCGTCTTGCCGACACCAGGCTCGCCGATCAGGACCGGGTTGTTCTTGGTGCGGCGGGACAGCACCTGCATGACTCGTTCGATCTCTTTCTCGCGCCCGATGACCGGGTCGAGTTTGTGATCGCGGGCCAGAGCGGTGAGGTTCCGGCCGAACTGGTCGAGTACTGCAGATCCGGTCGGGGCATCGGCCTGCTGGTTGCCGGGCTGACCACCGCTCACCGGATCTTTGCCCTGGTAGCCCGACAGCAGCTGAATGACCTGTTGGCGGACGCGGGGAAGGTCGGCTCCAAGACTCTGGAGGACCTGGGCGGCGACGCCCTCTCCCTCGCGCACCAGACCGAGCAGCATGTGCTCGGTACCGATGTAGCTGTGGCCGAGCTGCAGCGCCTCTCGGAGCGACAGCTCGAGAACCTTTTTGGCCCGGGGGGTGAAGGGCGGCGAGCCCGTCGGGGCCGTGCCGGCCAAGCCGATGGTCTCCTCGACCTTCTCACGCACGGCTTCCAGCGACACGCCCATGGACTCCAGCGCTTTGGCCGCGACCCCCTCGCCCTCGTGGATCAGGCCCAGGAGGATGTGCTCGGTGCCGATGAAACTGTGGTTCAGCAGCCGCGCTTCCTCCTGTGCCAACACCAGGACTCGTCGAGCTCTATCTGTGAATCGTTCGAACATTCCACCGCCTCCATCCGCGGTCCGTAATTGAATTTCAAGTCTACAGGTGCCGGTGAGACCCGCACCCGCAGCCCCAGATGCCAGCGGCCATGTACCGGTCATCGGCAGTCTGCCCTATCGTCTGTAGCCAGTGAACGTCATCGACCTCCTGGGACTCCCCGCACTCGAACATCACCTGGTCCGCCTCGAGCCCCTGCTCCTGGATTCCGTCGTCACCGGCGACGCATTCCTCGACGAGGTCACCACCCACCTGCTGTCGGCCGGTGGCAAGCGGCTGAGACCCGTGCTTGCTCTAGCAACGGCAACCTCGGGTGCCCGCGACGCCACCCAGGAGGACCTCCTCGGTGCCGTCGCGGTGGAGCTGGTCCACTTGGCGTCGCTCTACCACGACGACGTGATGGATGAGGCCACGATGCGGCGCAACGTGGAGAGTGTCAATGCCCGTTTCGGCAACCTGGTGGCCATCGTGGCTGGCGACTTCCTACTGGCCCGTTCCGCTGAGATCGCCGCAGGGCTTGGGGTTGAGATCGCCGCACTACTGGCTGCCACTCTCGGCGAGCTGTGCCAGGGGCAGGTGGCCGAGGTGCAGGCCGCCTTCCGGGTAGACCGGAGCCACGAGCAGTACTCCACAGCAATTGCCGGCAAGACGGCCTCCCTCATGGCCACGTCATGCCGGATCGGTGCCCTCACCGGCGGCCTGGCCCGAGTCGACGTGGATGCTTTCACCGACTTCGGACGTTCCTTCGGAATGATCTTCCAAGTCCGGGACGACATCTTGGACGTAGTCGGCACCGCAGCGGAGTTGGGCAAGCCGGCCGGCCAGGATCTGGCTGAGGGCATCTACACGCTGCCGGTGCTGTTCACTCTGGAGGACCCCGACCACGGTCCCGAATTGCGCAATCTGCTCGGCCAGCCACTGGGCCTGCCCGAGCAGGAGAAGGCCCGTTCGATCGTCGCCGGCTCGGGCGCCATCGCCGAATCGGTCCGGGTGGCCCGGAAGTATGCCGACGATGCGGCCGCGGCGGCGCTGGCCGGGCCATCGAAAGAACTCGCGGAAGCCTTTGCCCGATTGGCTCACTCGCTCGTTGACGGCCTACCGGGCGCCTGAGCAACAGCTTCGAGCCGCCGGGTTCTTCAGCTCATTGAGGCAGCGGATCACCCCATCGATCGGCTCACGGACTGACAGCTGAGAAGGTGTTGCGCACCTTGCCGGCGCGGTGCTCGATCTGGTTCGAGCGTGCCACGAAATCGGCCTTCCTCGACATTGTGGTGGCGTTCCGGTGGGCCACCATCGACTGCCAATGGGTCGCCAATTTGGTAGTGCCGGTTTATTGGGCTTTTGCCGCCATGGCGCCGAATCTGGCCGTCGTGGCGTCAAACCGGGCCTGGTTCCGGACAGCCTGGACCTGGTGCCGGTGGAGCAGGTAGCAGGTCCGCTGCTGGGCGGCAGTTCTACTGTGGCTGACCAGCTGGGTACCGTTCGCGGGGGCCGCTACGGCCGCTGCGGCACCGACGAAGGTCAATGAGCCAATGGTCACCAGCGACACGGCGCCCTTCGTCGCCAACACATGCGGGTTCAACACGTCGACTACCTCTCTATCCGAAGGGAGCCCTCTGGTGTTCCGATCCTTACGTTCACCATCGGCTGGCCTACGAAGGAGATGTAGCCCTCGCGCTACCTAGTTGCCGACCGAATGCCACGTTGGTCTCATCCGGACCTGATCAGGCACCCGGATGGCGGGTTCTGGCCGCCTCACGGGGCCGTTGCCGGCACGATGGCCGGGGCAGCGACGTTGCACTTGGCCTCGATGGCCGCCGCCAGTCGCTGGAGACGGGTCGTGGAGCCAGGGGGCCCCAGCCTGGTGATCCTCTTCCCGATCCGGGCGGCCTTCCCGGTCTCACCTGCGGCCGTGGCTTTCGCCTCAGCGGCGTGCAGCTTCGGGAGCCCGGCGGCGATACCGGCTTCCGCGTGCTGGATCTTGGTCAGCACCTTGGTGGCGCGGGAACACGAGAAGTGGGGCAGTCGGTCCTTGGCACCTGGCGTGAGCTGGACTGTCGCCGCAGAGGTTCCCGCTGTCGCCGTCGAGGTCGGTGCCGCTGCACCTGCGGCATCTGCCGCACCAGCAGTACCGAACATCAGGGCCCCACCGACCACGGTCGTTGCCACGATCTTCCTCATCACGGGGAACGTACTTGCCATGGTCCTGCCACCTCCTGGTCCGCGCCGGTCACTCCGGCACCCCCATCACCTTCGACCCCGCGGGTGTGGGTTCCGTGAGCAGGTTGTTAGGAGTTTGTGAGGGCCCCCTGGCCTGGAATCCGTCATCCGGCCCGGAGGCGCCAGTCAGGAGGTCATTCCGCCTAGGCCGACCAAGCCTCGCGCGAGCTCGATCTCGCCCATGTGGCGAAGTCCATGCTGGTAGATCCAGCACTCAATGGCATCCAGCAGCGTGATTCCCTCACTTCCGGCCACCCGTGCGCTGTACGTGTTGGCGATCTGATCCGGAAACGGCCGGGGGATTACCAGCCGGGTGAGCTCAGCGGGATCGAGATCAGCCAGCCAGACCTCGATCCGGTGGAACACGGCCCGCATGTACTCCTGAAACTGGTCGTAATCGCCGATCCGCTGCTGAACCATTTCCTCGACCGTCCTGTGCTTGCCGTGGTCGGCGATGGCCGGGTGGACCCGGACCTCCCATTGGGCGTCCCAGATCGGAGTCGTACCCGTCATCAGGAGGAACGACGCGTCGATCATGTTCACGATGTGGAACAAACTGAAGGCGATTGGTAGGACGCCTTCTCGCTCGAAGTGGTTGACATGGTCGATGTCCATGGTGGCTACTGCGTCGAAGTAGAGGGAGAACAAGGCGTGCATTCGCCGCTGCAGCGAGTCGAGCAGCAGGTGTTCTGACCCCGTGTTGACGTCAGTTCCGGCCACTCCAAACTCCGGCGTAGCTGCCACGTTGCGTCCCCCCTCTTGGACCCGACCACCGGGCCGCCGGGCCATGTAAACACTTGTCACAATTACTGTCAACTGTTAGCCTGACCACCAGAGCCCCATCCTGGTGTGCGCTGGATCGGATCGCCACATCCGATGGCCTCAGCCCTCCGTACCCATCCGGTCCCGACCCAACCGTGACGCCCATCGGGCTGGCCGAGGGAAGCGAGCCCACATGCAACTCGACGTCGACCGTTCTGACCTTCGCCGTATGCGAACCGTCACGCGACCCCCGGCAGCACTCATGCCAGGCGAAGCCCGTATCCGAGTCGACGCCTTCGGGCTCTCGGCCAACAACATCACCTACGCCGTCTATGGCGACCTGATGCGGTACTGGGACTGTTTCCCGGGGTACGAAGAGGATGGTGTGGCGTGGGGCCGGGTCCCCGTTTGGGGATTCGGCGACGTCGTCGAGTCCACGGTCGGAGGTGTGGCCGAAGGTGCAAGGGTCTACGGATACTTTCCGTTGGCCGACGAGCTGGTGGTGATGCCAGGCCGAATCGACGACCTGGGCTTCTCCGACATGACCTCCGCTCGCGAGGCCGTTCCTACGGTGTATAGCCGCTATTCGGTGACCACGGCCGACCGGGTCTACCGGCCCGAACGCGAGGATCAGCACATGCTGCTGTGGCCCCTCTTCGTCACGTCCTTCGTGGTCGACGACTTTCTCGCCGACCACGACCTGTTCGGCTCAGGCACCGCCATTGTGTCGAGCGCATCGTCCAAGACGGCCATCGGGGCCGCCTTCCTGCTGGCCGAGCGCGATGGGGTGGACGTGGTCGGGTTGACGTCGGAGGGCAACCTCGAGTTCGTCCGCTCGTTGGGTTGCTACGGAACCGTGCTTCCCTATGACGCCATCGACGATCTAGCCCGTGAGGCGTCCTGCTACATCGATGTTGCCGGGCGCAAGGATGTGACCCACGCCATCCACACCCGGCTGGGGAGCGACCTCCGGTACTCGATGGTGGTGGGTGACACCCATTGGGATGACGCCACGACCGCCGAAGGTGTGTTGCCGGGGCCGCGCCCCGAGTTCCTCTTCGCTCCGGTGCAGATCGCCAAGCGGCGAACCGACTGGGGACGGGACGGTTTCGAGACGGCCGTCGCCACCGCATGGGACCGCTTCATCCCATGGACCGACACATGGCTCACCATCCGTCATGCCATCGGTGCAGAAGCCACGGAAGCCGTCTACCGGAACATCCTCGACGGTCTGATCGACCCGCAGACAGGCGATATCTGCACCTTGGCCGGATCGTAGGGCTCGGCCATGACCGATTCCCCCACCCGTTCCGCCCGCCAGGACGGGCCGGACGCCATCTGGCCGGCCGATCCGGGCGCGTTGGACACGGCGACGGGTGATCCGAGCGCGGTCAAGGAGACGGACGGCCGCCGCCTCCGTCGGGCACTCAACCGTGAGGCCGTGGTCGACGCGCTGCTCGACCTCTACAGCGAAGGCAATCTGCGACCCAGCACGGATGAAATCGCCGAACGGGCAGGCATCTCCCCCCGGTCGCTGTTCCGCTACTTCGAGGATGCCGACGACCTTGCCGGCGAGGCGGTCGCCCGCCAACTCGGTCGGGCCATGCCCCTCCTGCCCCTCGCCGTCGGGCCCGACGCGCCGTTCGACATCCGGGTGGCGGCCCTGGTCGACCAACGGCTCCGGCTCTTCATCACCCTGGGCCAGGCCGCGCACGTCTCGCGGCTCCGGGCACCGTTCCAACCTCGGCTGGCCAAGAGTCTGCGAGAGGGACGGAGGTTTCTGCGTAGCCAGGTGCGCACGCTCTTCGCCCCCGAACTGATGTCGATGACCGACAACGAGGCCGAGGCCGCTCTGGCCGCCGCCGACGTGCTCGCCAGCTTCGAGTCCTTGCAACTGCTGACCGGCGATCAGGGCCTGCCGGTCGACGAGGCGAGGTCGGTCCTGTTCGCCGCCCTGGACGTGCTGTTGACCCCCGGAGGAACCCGTTGACTGCCAAGCGGGGCAGCATGCGTCATTCGATCCGGCTGGACTGCCCGGCCGATGTGGTCTGGGACGTCGTGGGGGCACCGGAACGACTGCCCGAGTGGTGGCTCGGGGTCGAGTCGTGCGAGGTCGACGGAGACAACCGCACGATCCTCACCCGTTCGGGCCTGCCCATGCCCGAGAAGCTGCTCACCATCGACCAGAACCAGCGGCGTTTCCAGTACCGCATCACCGCCCCACTGTTCGTCGAGCACCTCAGCACCATCGACGTGCACGACCTCGCGGACGGGACCTGCCTGACCGTCTACAGCGTCGACGCCGAACCTGCCGTGCTGGCTCTCGTCATCGGCGGTGCCGCCCGCGCCGCCCTCGGCCATCTGCCCGAGGTCCTGGGCGTCGCTGCCCACCGGTGACCGTCCACCGGTGACAACCGACCCGCCATCTGCCCCGTCCCTGTCCCCGCCTCCCTGCCCGTCCCCATCCCGCCCCAATGCCCGGTCCGATTGACCACGGATCGGGGATAGCCGAAAGGAGCCCGCTGATGGGCCGCAAGATCCTCCTGGTGACCACCGACCAGCAGCGCTACGACACCCTGGCCTGCAACGGCGGATCGCTGTCCCGGACCCCTGTGGTCGACGGGCTGGCCGCCCAGGGCGTCCGTTTCGACCGGGCCCACCCCCAATCGGTCGTATGTATGCCGTCCCGCTCGACCATCCTGACCGGGCAGCACCCGAGCACCCACGGCGTGTTCATGAACGGTGTTCCCCTCCCCGAGAACGCACCTTCGGTGGCCGAGGTGCTGCGGGGCTCGGGCTACCGGACCGCCCTGGTCGGCAAGGCTCACTTCGAGCCCTACTTCGACCCGTTCCTGCGATTCGAAGAGAATGCGCTCTCGGCGAACGGAACCACCCCCCGGGGCGGCTCGCGTCGTGGATTCGAGCATCTCGAAACGGCATCCCACGGGGCAATGGGCCCGCTCCACTACTCGCAGTGGCTGATCAAGAACCACCCGGAGGCCCTCGGCATGTACTGCCGGGCCATCGACGACTCGCTCCAGGTCAGCGCCCAGCCAGGAGGGGACACCGGCGCTCCCCAGGTCAAGGTCAACCCGATCGAGCGTGGGATCTACCACACCGACTGGGTGGCCGACCGGACGATCGCCTGGCTCGACTCTCTGGATGCCGGCGACGATTGGTTCTGCTGGATGAGCTTCCCCGACCCCCACCATCCGTGGGACCCGCCGCAAGCCGAGATGGGCCGCGTCGACTGGCACGACGTGCCACTGCCCGACGGCTACCCCGCGGACCGGGCCACCCGGGAAGCCATCATCGATGGCAAGCCCCGGCACTGGCGATCCTGGTATGACGGCACGCTGGTCTCCAACTACGAGGCACCCGCCGACTGGGTGCCGGCCACCCTGACCGCTGACCAGGTCCGCGAGGTCAACGCCCGCAATGCCGTCGAGGTCGAGCTCATCGACGAGGCCCTCGGCCGGGTCCTGACCCGGGTGAGCCAGCGAGGCTGGGACGATGATGTCGACGTGGTCTTCACCACCGACCACGGCGAGTTCCAGGGTGACTTCGGCCTCCTGTTCAAGGGTCCGTACCACGTGGACAGCCTGATGCGGCTGCCGCTGGTGTGGCGCCCGGCGCCATCGGCTCGGGCCGGCGGTCCGGTGGGCCCGTCGGTGGTTTCGCGTCCGGTCGGACTGGTCGACCTGGCTCCCACCTTCTGTGCCATCGCCGGAATCGACCCTCCCGAGTGGATGCAGGGCAAGCCACTGCCGGTCGATGACGCCGATGCCGAGTCCCGCGGTTTCGACAAGGTCCTGACCGAGTGGGACAGCGAGCTGTTCGGCACGGACGTCCACCTCCGCACCATGATGCGCGATCGGTGGGTCGTCACCTCGTACCGTGCCGGAACCAGCCACGACGGCACCGAAGGCGAGCTATACGACCTGGTCGATGACCCGCTCCAGCAAGCCAACCGGTGGGACGACCCTCAGATGCGGCCGCTGCGCGACGACCTGGTGGCCGATTTGTGGGACTCCCAGCCCGAAGTGCGGGCCGAGCGGCTGGTTCTCGAAGCTCCGGTATGAGCACGGGCCGGACGCCGGCTACTGGTCCGGCCCGTGGCCCGGCGAGGACGGCGGTCCACGCCGACTCGGCGTGCCGGCCGATGCCAGCCCTCTACCGACGGTGCACGCCGGTGGGTCCGTCGACGTGGTGCCGCGAACCGATCCGCTCGTCACCATGGTCATCACCCGGGACCCGGGCGAGGTCTTCGTGCTGCGCAACGGCATGGGCCCCGACGTCACCTGCTCGGTCGAGCGTCTCGACCCCGACTCCTTGGTCACGCTGACCGACTCCGGCCCACTGGGCGGTGGTCCGATGTGGCCGGGCGGGCTGGCCGCACACGCCAACGGCTCGCTGTACGTGGTGTTCGGGAACTACGCCCACCGACTGTCGCCCGACCTCGAACTCCTGGCCACGGCCGCGCTCCCCCGGACGGGTCCAAATCACAGCTTCGTCATGCTCCCGGATGGGACGCGGGTGACCAAGGACTTCGCCGGCTCGCTACCGGGTAGGCCCGTCAGCCCCACCGAGCGGGTGCCGTGCGAACTGGTGGCCCTCGAGTCCGAGGGGCTGGCCATCGTCGACCGGTTCGAACTGCCCGAGCCGTCCATCGCCCGCATCTCCTCGGACGGCGCCCAGATCTACGTGGTGGGCGACACCAGCGTCTTGCGTGTCGGATGGGACGGCCGCTTCGTGGCCGACGGGGGTTTCCGAGCCACCTACCGGACCGAGCCGGGCCAGACCTATGGATGGGACTGTGTCCTCGCCCTCGGAGCGGCATGGTTCCTCGACAACGGCGACGGCTCCACTAATTTCGACGGTTCGTTCCGGGGCAGAGGGATCTCCACCACCCCGCTCCAGTTGATCCGGGTGGACCTGTCGAGCACCCGGGTCACGACGGTTGCGATCTGTGGAGCGACCGGCGGCCTCATCACCAACCCACCCGTCATCGACGAGGCCAGGCACATCGCCGTGGGCTACGACAGCGGCAACGGCGTCATGGCCCCCCTCGATATCGCGGCCGACGGAGGCCTCAGACCCCGGTGGCGTCGGGACCAGGACCACGCTGCCCATCTGCTGCTCCTGCCCACCGACGGCGCCCTGGTGACGGGCGACCACGATCGGGAGCGCATGATCGAGCAGGTCGTCGTGGTCGATATCGCCACCGGTGCCGAGCTGGCCCGGACCGACACCTGGGGGCCGCTGCGGTCGGCCGTCTTTCCGGCGCTCGGTTGGGACGCCACCATCTACTGGGGCTCGTTGTCGACGCTCAGCCGGCTCCGGTTCGGCTGAGCTGCCGATCGCCAGGTCCAGGTCCAGGTGGACTCAGGCTCCGGCCAGGTTGCGCTCGAAGATGATGCGCAGACCGTGCAGGGTCAACCACGGTTCGACGTACTCGATCTCTTCGGAGTAGGGCGAGATCAGTTCGGACAGACCGCCCGTGGCCACCACGGTGCACTCGCCCAGTTCGACGGCGAACCGCCGGCACAGCCCGTCCACCTGGCCGGCGAACCCGTAGAGGGCACCCGACTGGATCGACTCGACCGTCGACTTGCCGATGACGCTACGAGGCTCGACCAGCTCGACCCGGCGCAGGGCTGCGGCGTGGGCGAACAAGGCGTCGAGGCTGATGGCCACTCCCGGGGTGATGGCGCCGCCGAGGTACTCGCCGGCCGGCGAGATGGCGTCGAAGGTCGTAGCCGTCCCGAGGTCGACAACCACACACGGACCGCCGAACAGATCGTAGGCGCCGACCGCATTGGCGATGCGGTCGGCCCCGACCTCCTTCGGGTTGTCGTAGAGGATGGGCATGCCGCTCTTGACCCCGGGCTCGAGTACCACGGCAGGTACGTCGAACCAGCGGCTGGCCATTTGGCGGAGGTTGGCCGTGACCAACGGGACCGACGAGGTGACGGCGATACCGGTGACGGTGCTGTCGATGTCCAGGCCGTTGAGGTCCAACAACTGGGTCAGCAGAAGGGCGTGCTCATCGGCCGTTCGGACATCAACCGTGGACAGGCGCCAGTGGTGGGCCAGACCGACCGGCTCGGTGCCGTCACGGGGCACCGACTCGTCGACCGGCGCTGCCGGGTCATCGGCAAAGAGGCCGACCACCGTGTCGGTGTTCCCTACATCGATAGCTAGCAGCATGGCGTTTCATCCCCGTTCGGGTGCCTTGGTCGGGTGTGTCGGTCGAGGCCCGCTCAGGCCCGCAGGTCGAGTCCGAGGTCGAGGACCGGCGCGGAGTGGGTGAGGGCGCCTGCCGACAGGAGGTCAGCGCCGGCGGCGGCCAGTGCCGCTGCCGATTCCAGCGTGACGCCTCCGGACACTTCGACCAGCGCCATCGATCCGGAAGCCCGTACCCGGGCCACGGCCTCGGCGACCAGTTCGGGTCCCATGTTGTCGAGCATCACCACCGTGGCACCGGCAGCTATTGCCTCGTCAACCTGGTCCAGCCGGTCGCACTCCACCTCGACCATCCGGCCCGGCCACATGGCGTCGGCCCGGTGCACGGCCTCGGCGATGGTGGCGCCGTCCAAGTGGTTGTCCTTCACCAGCACGGCCTCAGACAGGTTCCCGCGGTGGTTGTGCCCGCCGCCGGCCCGGACCGCCGCCTTCTCGAGGGCTCGGAGTCCGGGGGTGGTCTTACGGGTGTCGAGCACCCGGGTGACCGGGTTGGCAGCCCGCACGGCGTCGACGTAGGCCCGGGTGAGCGTGGCCACTCCCGAAAGATGACCGAGGAAATTGAGGGCGGTCCGCTCTGCCGTCAGAATCGATCGCAGCGGTCCCTCGACGGTGGCCACGACCGTGCCAGGTGCCACCATCGCACCGTCGGGCACCAACCACGTCACCGCGACGGCGGGGTCGACCTGGGCGAAGGCCTCGACTGCGCAGGCCTGTCCGGCAACCACACCGTCGGCCCGGCTGACCACGTCGACGACTGCCCGTCGATCGGCGGCGATCAGCCCGGCCGTCAGGTCGCCGAGCGGGAGGGTGTCCTCGGCGATGGCCCGGGTGACGGCATCGACCACGGCGGCCCGGGGTGGGTCGAGAACGGGTTCCCAGGCGCTCGCCACGGAGGCCATGTCCGAGGAGCCCTGCCGCGGGGTCATGTGCTGGTTCGCCCGTCCGACCGGCCCGGGACGGTCGGCGTCCGGACCAACACCGTGGTCCCTTCCGGTCCGCCGTCGACGATGCGGCACCGCCAGGAATCGACCAGATCGGGATAGTCGCTTCGGGCGTGGGCGCCACGGGTCTCGGTGCGCATCGTGGCCGAGGCCAGGATGCTGGTGGCCGCCGTGACGAGGTTGGCCAGCTCGCCGCGGGCCCGGTCAGGAGGAGCGTCGGTGCCGAGGGCCTCGGCCAACGCGGCCACCGTGCCTCCGGCACGTGCCAGTGACTCGGCGCTGCGGACCACGCCGGCGCCATCGGTCATCGCCCGCTGGAGTTGCCCACGGGCTTTGGCCACGTCGAGGGCCGAACCACCCGATGATCCAGTGAGCACGCCGGGCATGCCACGGTCGGGGCCGGGTGCCTCCGGGCGCTCCACCGGTTCGAAGCTGCCGTCGAGGACGGGTGCCAGCACACCGGTGGATGTCGGCCTGTCACCTCCGGCCAAGATCGTGTCGGCCAGGCGGGCGCCGAACACCATGCCTTCGAGCAACGAATTGGAGGCCAGACGGTTGGCCCCGTGGACCCCCGTGCAGGCGACCTCGCCCGCCGCCCAAAGCCCGGGAAGCGCCGTAGCTCCCCACAGGTCGGTCAGCACCCCGCCGGACAGATAGTGGGCTGCCGGCGCAATGGGCAACCAGTCGGTCGCCGGGTCGAGGCCGATGGCGGTCAACGATGAGCTGATGGTCGGGAACCGTGAGTGGAATGAATCGAGGGCGGTGGCGTCGAGCCAGAGGCAGTCCACCCCCTGCTCATGCATGCGCTCGGCCATGGCCCGGCTGACGACATCCCGGGGGGCCAACTCGTCGACGAACCGATCGCCCCTGGCATCTCGCAGCAACGCCCCATGACCCCGCAACGCCTCGGAAAGTAGCGGGCGGGGCATGGCCGGGTGGTGCAGGGCCGTCGGATGGAACTGCATGAACTCGACATCGGCCACCGGAACACCGGCCCGCAATGCCATAGCCAGGCCGTCACCGGTGGCCTCGGCTGGATTGGTGGTGACCGAGAAGACCTGACCGGCGCCGCCGGTGGCCAGGACGGTGTGGGTAGCCCGCACTTCGACCAGTCGCCCCTCGGTGCTCAGGGCTTGCACGCCGCGGCACCGGCCACCCTCCACCAGGAGGTCGACGGCGAACCACTCCTCGAGCACGGCGGCGGCCGAGGCGCGGGTGGCATCCACCAGGGCCCGCTCGACTTCGACGCCCGTGGCCGCCCCGCCGGCATGGACCACGCGAGCCGTCGAGTGCCCGCCTTCGCGTGCCAGCGCCAGGGCCCCACCCGGCTGCCTGTCGAACACCGCCCCCATGGCGATGAGCTCGTGGACCCGGGAAGGTCCTTCGTCGACCAGGACCCGCACGGCGTCGGCGTCACACAGGCCGGCGCCGGCGGCCAGGGTGTCGGCCAGGTGGAGATCGGTCGAGTCCTCGTCGCCGCCGAGTACCGCGGCAACACCGCCCTGGGCCCACCGGGTGGCCGACTGGGACAGCTCGGCCTTCGTCAGTACCCCTACCCGCAGGCCATCGCCTCCGGCGGCTACTCCACTGGCCGGGCTCAGCGGTGCGGCCAGACGGACAGCGGCCGACAGCCCGGCCACGCCGCTACCCAGCACGAGGACGTCGAGGGTCTCGCCCACCGGAGCTACTGCCTTCACGGGTACGCCCGGGGATCGCAATTGTCGATCAGGCGGACAGGTCCGACCTGGGCCGCTACGAGGAGGCGGAGGGGACGGTCGCCCGCCTCCGGGCCACCGGTGGTCGGTTCGGCCGGCTCGAGGTCGTAGGCGTCGACGAGCGCGGCGTAGTCGAGGTCGACCAGCTGCTCGGCCTCGGCCACGGCGGCCATGGCCGACTCTACGGCTGCCCGGTCGGCTCCAGACCTGAACGCCTCGGCGCCGGCGGCCATGCACCGGGACAGGCACACGGCTGCAGTCCGCTCTTCAGGAGCGAGCCGTACATTACGGCTGGACAGGGCCAGTCCATCCCCCTCGCGAACAGTAGGACAGCCAACCACCTCGACAGGCAGCGACAGGTCCCGGGCCAACCGGCGGACGATGGTCAGCTGCTGAAAATCCTTCTCGCCGAAGTAGGTGCGGCAGCGGCCGGCGATCGACAGCAACTTGCCCACGACAGTCGCCACACCGTCGAAGTGGCCGGGCCGGGACAGGCCCTCCCACCGGTCGCCCAGCGGCCGGACCGTCACGGTTGTGGCAGCGAGCGTCGGCCAGTCCGGATACATCTCGATCACCGACGGTGCGAACACCAGATCGGCCCCGGCTCGTCCGGCGACATCGAGATCTGCCTCGAGTGTCCGCGGGTAGTTGATCAGGTCACCCGGCTCGGCGAACTGGGTGGGGTTCACGAAGACCGAGACCGCCACCACGTCGCACTCGGCGGCAGCCCGGGCGATCAAGGACGCATGCCCGCGGTGGAGTGCACCCATGGTCAACACCATGCCCACGATGCGGCCGGCCCGGCGTTCGGCATCGAGGCGCTCCGACAGGTCGGCCACCGAACTGGCGATGGCAATGCCGGAGACGGTGGCAGCAGTCACGCCACCTGCTCGGCGGCGGTCGGTCCGACCGCGCCAGACGTCAACTGGCCGGTGAACTCCACTGACAAGAGGTCAAGATCGATGGCCGTGTCTAGCGAGAGCCGCCGGGCCAGGCCCACCATGGCGTCGTAGCCGGCCAACTCGGTGCGGTGGGCCGGCATCGAGGCGATGGTGGCCCGATGCCGCTCCACCGTCTCCCAGTCACCCCGGGCAGCCGGTCCGGTCAGCGCGGCCCCTGGTCCTAGGGCGAAGGCGTCCTCGCTGGCCGCTCGCATCAGCCCGGCGAAGGCGTCGAGTGGCAGTCCGGCGGTGGCGGCCACCCGTTCCACCTGGCCCATCAGGGCCACCAGATGGTTGGCGGCGATGACGGCGGCGGCGTGATAGGCGGCGCGGTCGGCATCGGCCACCTCGACCACACTGCCTCCGAGGGACTCGGCCACCTGCCGGGCTATCGGGTCTCCGGCCACGGCAAAGGTGATGCCGGAGCGGAGGCGTTCGACCCCGATGGCCGGGGTGGGCAGTGGGACGAGCGGGTGGAGCGAGCCACACCGGGTGTGGCCAGCCAGGACATCGAGTCCGAGGGAGCCCGACAGGTGGACGATGGTGGTGGTGGACACCGGGCGGACCCGGGAGGCCACGTCGGCCACCACGTCGTCGGGGGTGGCGATGAAGAGGATGTCGACACCGCATGCAGCGTCGACCGGCGAGCGGTCACGCCCCCATGCGCCCATCGAGCGATAGCCCCCGACAGCCTCCAGGGCTGCCATCAACGACCGGCCGGCCCGGCCAGGTCCAAGTACACGGAATGTGATCACGAGACTCCTTATCGACGTTCCAGCCCCCGAGGGGTGCCGTTCGCTACAGGAAATCCAGAAACTGTTGATTACACAGTACCCACGACACGCACCTCGCCGCCAGCGCGGGCGATGTCATCATCGCCCACCAGGTCGGGAGCCAGTTCAGCCAGAGGAGCCACCACGAACCGCCGCTGGCGCCACCTCGGATGGGGCAGGGTCAGATCGGGGTCGTCGAGGGTGATCCCGTCGACCCAGATGACATCAGCGTCGAGGGTGCGAGGCCCCCACCGCACCGAGCGCACCCTGCCGGCCGCCGCCTCCAGGCGGTGGCAGTGCTCCAGGATCCGGTAGGGGTCGATGTCGAGCGGCACGGCCAGCTCGACCACCAGGTTGAGGAAGGCCCCTTGGTCCTCGGGGCCGCCCACCGGATCGGTCTCATAGACGTGGGAAACGGCGGTGACCATAGGACTCGAGCCGGCACGTAGCTGGTCGAGGGCCCGCCGCAGGTGGGTGGTGCGGTCGCCGAGGTTCGATCCGAGCGAGAGGAAGGCCCGCCGAGTCGGCGACCCGACCGACGGCATGGTCACCGGGTGCGGACCACCCGAACACCCACCGTGTCGATGTCCACAGCCAGCGGCGGACGGAGCTTGCGAAGCGCCACGACCACCTGGGTGATCCGGTGATCGACATCGAGCACAGCGTCGGCAACGTGCCAGGCCAGGGCTTCGAGCAGAGCGAAGGAACGGGGGCCGGAGACCGTGGCCGCCACCACGCCGGCCACCGATCCGTAGTCGACGGTGTCCGCCAGTGCGTCGGATACGCCTGCCGGACGAAGGTCGACGGCCAGGTCGAGGTCGACCTCGAAGGGCTGGGCCCGCTGCTGCTCCTCCACAAGCACGCCGTGGGTGCCGACGGCGCGCAGACCCCGAAGTTCGATACGGTCGCCCACGGTGCCCGGCATCAGGCGGACGTCGGTGCGCTGGAGGCAGGTGGTGGCGCAGAGGCGAGTTGCCCGGCCACGGCCACCAACTCGCGCCCCGACGGTCCCATCGGATGGCCGGTCAGGTGCTCGAGCACGGTGACCGCCTGCGGCCCCGTCGGGAGCCGGCTCGACCACAACAGGTAGCCGGCGATGACACCCGACACCCGGTCACCCAATTCCTCCTGGTGGACCAGGACGCGCTCGCCGGCCGACAGGCGGCCGTGGATGTCGCGGACGATCTCACCGAGGACGGCCCGCACGTCACCCGATCCCGGAAGCGGGTAGTGCACGCTGGCCATCGACTTCTCCTCGTAGGCCTGCAGATTGTGTGACGACGGGAGCAGCGACACAACCCGGGTGAAGCCCTGGACCTGGAGCCAGATGATCTCCTCCTGTCGCCGCACCTTGCGGTGGTTGGGAGCAAATCCCCCTGGTCGCTCGCTGATGGCCAGACGGTCCTTGATCACCCAGGTGAAGTTCCGCGGCGGGATTCCCGCTGCCCACTTGCCCTTCACGATCCGTCCTCCGTATCCAGCGTCGATCCTGCACATCGGGTCCCGCCTGTCGACCGACCAACCAGGAGCGCGGCCTGCACCGTTGCGGTCACGTCGTGGACCCGGACCATACCCGCACCCTGCTGGAGGGCCCAGGTGGCTGTGGCCAACGAACCCGGTAGCCGGTCGTCAACCGGTGCCGGAACCCCGTCCGGCCCGGCGGCCAGGACACCCAAAAAGGCCTTACGACTGGTTCCGACCAGCACGGGAAACCCGGTGGCCACCAGCATGTCGAGGTCGGCCAGCAGCTCCAGATTGTGATGCACCGTCTTGCCGAAGCCGATGCCCGGATCGATCCAGATCTCTTCGACACCGGCCGCTTTGGCCCGGGCGGCCCGCTCGGCGAGCAGATCCCGCACCTCGGTTACCACGTCGTCGTAGCGGGGATCGTCCTGCATCGTGGCCGCCACCCCGCTGCGGTGCATGGCCACCCAAGCCACGCCGCAGCGGGCGGCGACCGGCCACAACGAGGCAGACACGTCGTTGATCAGCGTGGCACCGGCAGCCACCGCCGCCTCGGCCACTGTCGCTTTGGTGGTGTCGATCGACACCCGGACATGGGAGCTGAGGGCCTCCACCACAGGCAGGACCCGTCGGAGCTCTTCTGCGACCGGCACCATTGCCGCTCCCGGACGGGTGGATTCGCCGCCCACGTCGACGATGTCGGCGCCCTCGGCGATCATGTCGAGGCCCCTGGCGATGGCACGATCCGATTCGAACCAGTTTCCACCATCGGAGAAGGAGTCCGGGGTGACGTTGAGGATCCCCATCACCAGGGCGCGCTCCTCTGTGGTGGCATCCGGCATGGTGACCCAGCGTAAACCAGGGCGGGGCGGGCCGCGACCGGCAACGAGGAGCGAGTCAGCGGCCCTGGACGAACTGCATGGCTTCGGACCGGGTCGATGTGTCGCTGCGGAACAGGCCACGCACCGCTGAGGTGACGGTCGAGGTGCCCGACTTCTTGACCCCCCGCATCGACATGCACAGGTGTTCGGCCTCGATGACCACCAACACCCCTTTGGGGTCGAGGGCCAACTCGATGGCATCGGCGATCTGTGACGTCATCCGTTCCTGGACCTGGAGACGTTTGGCGTAGCCATCGACCAGGCGGGCCAGTTTGGACAAGCCGGTGATCCGCCCGTCCGAACCCGGAATGTAGGCCACATGGGCCCGACCCATGAACGGGACCATGTGATGCTCGCACAGCGAGGCAAAGGGGATGTCGCGAACCATCACCATTTCATCGTGGTCGGCAGCGAACGTGACCTCGAGGTGGTCGGCAGGATTCTCTTCGAATCCGGCGAACAGCTCTTCGTACATGCGGGCTACCCGACCCGGCGTCCTCTGGAGGCCATCGCGTTCGGGGTCCTCGCCCACGGCGGCCAGGATCTCGCGCACTGCCGCCTCGATCCGGTTGGTGTCGACACTCATCGTCCAGTCACCTCTCCGTTCATCGGCCGGTTCCTGGATCAGGGGCCTGGCCACCTGTTCTACCTGGTCGGAACGGCACACCGTGCCATGGGACGGGCACGCTCCCTGCCCCGTAGATCAGTCCGTCGGGCCGTCGTAGGCGTGGATGGCCGGAAGGTTCCGGTACCGCTCCGCCACGTCGAGCCCGTAGCCGATCACGAAGTCGGCCGGGATGGTGAAGCCGACGTAGCGGAGGTCGAGGGCCGTGCGCTGCTGCCCCTCCTTCACCAGTAGTGCGCAGACCTCGAGGCTGGCCGGCTGGCGGGCCAGCAGGTAGCGCTGGAGATAGCTGAGGGTGAGGCCGCTGTCGACGATGTCCTCCACGACCAGCACATGACGGTCCAGGAGGACGATGTCCAGGTCCTTCACGATCCGCACCACTCCGGAGGTCCGGGTGGCGCTCCCGTAGGAGGACACGGCCATGAAGTCGACCTCGCAGGGCAGGGCGATGGCACGGGAAAGGTCGCTCATGAACATGAAGGCGCCCTTCAGCACCCCGACCAGCAGTGGTGGACGCCCTTGATAGTCGGCCGTGATGGCCGCTCCCAGATGAGCGATACGGGCCTGCAGGTCGGCCTCGGACACGGTCACCTTGCCGACTTCGTCGCCGTCCTCCAGACGCGGGAACCGGGCGGGACGGTCGATGCCGGGGTCGGTCACGTCATGACTGTACTGGAGCGTCGACACCCCCGACCGGCCCTCGGGACAGCCGACCCCGTGACCGGGCCACCCGCACCCCCCCCGGCACCTCGGTGGCCTTCCGCTCGAGACGCGCTACCTCCAGCACCCGGTCGACGGCAGCGGCCGGAGGCGGATAGGAATCGGCACCGACCAACCATCCACGCACCGCTCGACGGGCCTGGGCCGGAGGGGCAGCGGCCAGTGCCGCTGCGTCGGTCGGGTCGAGCAGGGCTGCCACCGAATCCAGGAGCTCGGCATCGCCGGCCAGGAGGCGGGCCTGCCGGGCGAGGATCGGAACCACGTCGCGGCCGGCGACGTCCGAGCACATCGGGAGCAGTTCGGCACGGATGCGATTGCGGAGGAAACGGCAATCGTCGTTCGACGGATCGTGGACGGGATCGAGCCCCAGTCGGGTACAGAGGGCGACCGTCTCCTGACGGCGCAACTCGAGCAGAGGATGGGTCGTACCCACCCGCATAGCGGCCAGGCCATGCACGCCGGCCCCACGGAGGAGGTTGGCCAGCACTGTTTCGGCCTGATCGTCAGCCGTGTGCCCCGTAGCCGCACCGGCACCGAGCGCCCCATGTCTGGCGGTCCGGGCCCGGGCCTCGAGGTTGGGTCCGTCCGCCACCACCACCCGCTCGGATCGGAACCCGGCGCCGAAGCGGGAAGCCGCCGCGGCCACCACTCCGGCCTCGTCGGCAGACCCGGCGCGCAGGCCGTGATCGACGTGCACGGCCGTCACCCGGCAGCCGGCGGCGCTGGCCAGCACCAGCAGCGCCAGCGAGTCGGCTCCGCCGGACACGCCGCAGACTAGGGGGTTGCCGGCGGCTGGAAACGTGCACCGGGCGAGGAGCTCAGCGACCATTGGGTCAGCCTGAAGCCCGGCGTCAGAGACGGTCACCTGCTCACCGTTGACATCGGCTCAGAAGACGAGGGCGGGCGCAGGAGCGGGTCCGACCCGGGCGATCCACGCCGACGGTTCACGGATCTCCTCAAGGGACGGCAGCCACGCGGGGCCGCGCCAGGCGTGATCGAGCAGCTCCGGACCACCCGACTCCTCGACGGCGGCGATAAACCGCTCGCCCTCTTCGTACTGGCGGAGTTTGGCCTCGATCCCGATGAGCTGCTGAAGGATCCGCGCCAGTCCATGGGCCTGCTTACGCCGGGCGCGGAGCACCGACGAGAAGTGGGCGGCACTCGGGATGTCGGCGGCTCCGGCCCGGTCCATGGTGACATCACCGTGGCCTTCGAGGAGGCTCATCAACGCCTGGATGCGATGCAGCCCTTCGAGTTGCTCGGGAGTAGCCACCAGGCCGAGGGCGCCGTTGTCGTCAAGCGGGTTCCGCCCAGCCCGGATCTCTTCCGTCATCCGCTTCAGCGATGTGGCCAACCGGCTCGGGTCGGGTTCGAGTGACCCGATCCCCTCTTCGACCAGGGACACGAAGTAGTCGCGCATCCAGGGGATGGCAGTGAACTGGCACCGATGGGTGACCTCGTGGAGGGCGAGCCACAACCGGAACTCCCGGGGGGCAAAGCCGTGCTGACGTTCGAGGGTGACGACGTTCGGGCCCACGAAATAGACGATGTCCTGATCGTCAACGGACTCCTCGGTGAGCAGCAGGTCGTATTGACCGAGCACCCGGGTCGAGAGCCAGCCGAGCACAACACCCATCTGTGCTCCGGTCGCCATCCGGCCGGCGGTGGCGAGGGGGCCGGCCAGTCGGGCAAGCACGGCGTTCGACTCGGACAGCCGCGACGGGTCGAGGCGGTCGAAGTGAGGGCCGAGGAGGCGCTGAAAGCTGGCCACATTGGCGCTCACCCAACCGGCGCGGTCGGTGACCCTGGCCCGGGCCGGACCGGC
>JAYVYR010000164.1:0-12179 GCA_043784065.1 Acidimicrobiaceae bacterium | reverse complement strand
GCCATCGCTCACCGCATCGCCGGAACGTTGGCCGAGGTCGAGGGTGCCGATGTCCCCGTGAGTACGCTCGATGTCGCCTTCTATCGGGACGACATCGGTCTGCGACCCGTGCTGCCCGAGGCAGCCACCGACATCACCGCCGACCTCACCGGGGCCACGGTGGTGCTCGTAGACGACGTGCTCTTCACGGGCCGGACCATCCGGGCTGCCCTCAACGCATTGGGCGAGTACGGCCGGGCCCAGGTAGTGGAGCTCGCCGTCATGGTCGACCGTGGTCATCGCGAACTACCCATCCGTCCCGACTATGTGGGCAAGAATCTGCCTACCAGCCGAGACGAGATGGTCGACGTATCCGACGACGGCGTCTCGCTCGGCGAATTGGTGAGCCGGTGAGCTCCTTCCCGACCCACTTGCTCAGCATGGATGAACTGGATGCTGACGACATCGCTCAGGTGATGCGGGTCACCGACTCGTTCGCCGAGGTCGGGCGCCGGGCCAACCCCAAGGTGCCGGCCCTGCGCGGCCGTACCGTGGCCACCTTGTTCTTCGAGGACTCGACCCGTACCCGGATGTCCTTCGAGACCGCAGCCAAGCGCATGTCGGCCGACGTGCTCTCCTTCAGCGCCGGCTCGTCCTCGGTCAAGAAGGGCGAATCCCTGCGCGACACGATTGAGACCATCCAGGCCATCGGCATGGACGCCGTGATCATCCGCCACAGCTCCTCGGGCGTGCCGGCCCGGGTGGCCGAATGGGTCGACCACTGTGCCGTCATCAACGCCGGCGACGGCTGGCACCAGCACCCGACCCAGGCGCTCTTGGACCTGTACACAGTGCGCCAATCGCTGGGTGGGGGTGACGAAGCGACTGCAGCCTTCGACGGACTCCGGGTCACCATCGTCGGGGACATCCGCCACAGTCGGGTGGCCAGGTCCCAGATCACCGCCTATGCCGCACTCGGGGCCCGTGTCACCTTGGTGGCGCCGGCCACCCTGCTGCCCCCCTCGCTCGAAGGATGGCCGATCGACGGAGTCAGCCACGACCTCGACAGCGTGCTGGCCGACACCGACGTGATTTCGTTGCTGCGGCTCCAGGCCGAGCGGGGGAGCGGGGCCTACGTCCCGACGATGCGCGAGTACTCGGCCGGTTACGCCCTGACCGCTCGACGTGCCTTGCAGCTACCGCCCGAGGCCATCATCCTCCACCCCGGGCCCATGGTCCGGGGGGCCGAGATCGCCTCCGAAGTGGCCGAGCTGCCTTCGGCACGGATCACCGACCAAGTGGGAAACGGGGTGGCCGTCCGCATGGCCGTCCTCTTCCTGCTCCTGGGTCAGGGGAACCGGGCGGTAGACGCGCGTGACTGAGCGAACGAAGAACGAGAGGACGGAGAAGGTGGCAACCGCATCGAGGCCATCCGAGTTACTGCTGCGTGGTGGCACCGTCATCGATGCCTCCGGGTCGCGCCGAGCCGATGTCCGGGTGGTAGGTGGGCGAGTGGTGGAAGTAGCTGAACACCTCGACGTTCCCGCGGGTGCCGCAGTGTTGGATGCCGGCGGTTGCGTGGTCACCCCTGGTCTGGTCGACCTCCACACCCACCTGCGCGAGCCAGGCCGCGAAGAGGCCGAGACCGTTGAGTCCGGAACTCGGGCCGCTGCCCTGGGCGGATTCACCGCTGTGGTGGCCATGCCCAATACCGACCCGCCGCTCGACTCGGCGGAGTCGGTGCGCAACGTGTTCGCCCTCGCCGAAGGTGCGATGGCCCAGGTGGCGGTGGCCGGGGCCATCACCGTCGGCCGGGCCGGCGAGCGTCTGGCCCCCATGGCCGAGTTGGCCGCACTCGGAGTGCGGCTGTTCACCGACGACGGCGACGGCGTCCAGTCGGCCGGCCTGATGCGTCGAGCCCTGCAGTACGCCACCGGTCTCGGGGTCATCCTGGGTCAGCACTGCGAGGACCGCAGTCTGGCCGCCGGGGGCACCATGCACGAAGGGGCGTGGTCGAGCCGGCTCGGTCTGCCCGGGATGCCGTCCGAAGCCGAGGAGGTCATGGTCGCCCGCGACATCGCCCTGTCGCGGGCGACAGGCGGACGGGTCCACTTCCTCCACCTATCGACGGCGGGATCGATCGACCTGGTCCGGCGGGCCCGGGCCAACGGCGTACCGGTCACCGCTGAGGTCGCCCCGCACCATTTCACCCTGACCGACGGATGCGCCGCCGGGTACGACCCGGTCTTCAAGGTCAACCCGCCGCTGCGACCCCAGGGGGACGTCGACGCCGTCAAGGCGGCCCTGGTCGACGGCACGGCTGACGCCATCGCCACCGACCACGCTCCGCACGCGCCCGAGTTGAAGGATCTCCCGTTCGACCAGGCCCCCCCGGGCATGCTCGGGCTGCAGACGGCCCTGGCCCTGGCCGTCACCGAGCTGGATCTGCCGATCGAGCGCATCATCGCCCTTCTCAGTTGGCAGCCCGCCGCCATCGCCGGCCTCGACCCGGCCCAAGGCGGCACCCAGGGCGGACCGATCGAGCCTGGGGCGGTGGCCAACCTGTGCGTCATCGACCCCACGGCCAGCTGGACGGTCGACCCAACCGCCCTGGCCTCACGGAGTCGCAACACCCCTTATGCCGGACGCGCCCTGACCGGGCAGGTTCGCCACACGGTGCTGGCCGGGGAGCCGGTCGTGATCGACGCCGAGGCCCAGCGGTGAACCCCCGCACCGGCAGTGTCCACCGGGAGCCGGCACTGCTCGTCCTGTCCGACGGAGCAGTGTTCGAGGGCGAGGCCTTCGGGGCGGTACATGACCGTGGCGTCTCGACCGGGGAAGCCGTCTTCAACACCGTGCTTTCCGGCTATCAGGAGGTCATCACCGACCCGTCCTACGCCGGGCAGGTCATCGCATTCACCTATCCCCATATCGGCAACTACGGGGTAAATGCCGCCGACGACGAAGCATCCCGCCCCCACTGCCGTGGCGTCGTCGTACGCGACCTGGCCGACGCTCCATCCAACTGGCGCTCGGAGGGCACGCTCGAGTCCTACCTGGAAGGCCACGGCGTGTCCGGCATCACCGGAGTCGATACCCGGCGCCTCACTCGCCACCTGCGCGACCACGGATCGGTGCCCTGCGCCTTCGGTACTGCATCCGAGTCCGATCTCCTGACTGCGGCCCGGTCGGCTGCGCCTACCGACGGACGGGACCTGGTCTCGACCGTCACGACGCCCTCCCGGCTGGTTCGGGGGAGTGGACCCTACAGGGTGGTGGCCTATGACTTCGGCATCAAAGAAGCCATGCTGCGTCAGCTCGGCGATCTGGCCACGGTGACCGTGGTTCCTGCATCCACCCCGGCCGACGGCGTGCTCGACCTCGGCCCCGACGGCATCTTCTTGTCCAACGGTCCCGGCGACCCGGCCGCACTTGCCTCGGTCATCAGCGAGGTCAGACATCTGGTCGACGACGGCACGGTACCGATCTTCGGGATCTGTCTCGGCCACCAGCTGCTGGCCAGCGCCCTCGGGGCCGCCACCTACAAGCTCCCGTTCGGTCATCACGGCGGCAATCACCCGGTCAAGCGGAAATCGACCGGCCGGGTGGAGATCACTTCGCAGAACCACAACTACGCAGTGGCCGCCGACTCTCTGGGAGCCACAGAGGTGACCCATGTGAACCTGAACGACGGAGTGATCGAAGGTCTGCGCAGTCGGGATGCTCCGGCGTTCAGTGTGCAGTACCACCCTGAGGCCGGCCCCGGTCCCCACGACGCCCGCTACCTGTTCGAGGAGTTCCGGATGCTGATGGACGCCCACGGCGGGCCGAGCGGCGGGCAAGCCTGATGCCCCGCCGCAACGACCTCGAATCGATCCTGGTCATCGGGTCGGGACCGATCGTGATCGGCCAGGCCTGCGAGTTCGACTACTCCGGCACCCAAGCATGCCGGGTACTGGCCGACGAGGGCTACCGGGTTGTGCTCGCCAACTCGAATCCGGCCACGATCATGACCGACCCGGGTATGGCGGATCGTACATACGTCGAGCCCCTCGACCCCGACGTACTTGCGGCCATCATCGAACGCGAGCGTCCTGATGCCCTGCTGCCGACCCTGGGAGGGCAGACGGCCCTCAACCTCACCATGGCTCTTTTCGAACGCGGCGTGCTCGAGGCCAATGACGTCGAAGTCATCGGAGCCAACCCCGAGGCCATCGCCACCGCCGAGGACCGCGAGAAGTTCAAGGCGGCCATGCAGGAGATCGGCTTGTCGGTGCCTGACTCCGGGTTCGCCCACTCGCTCGATGAAGCCATGGCCATCGGAGCTTCGATCGGGTATCCGATCATGGTCCGGCCGAGTTACATCCTCGGCGGTGCCGGTACAGGTATCGCCAGCGATGCCGAAGCGCTATTCCGCCTGGCGGCCGAAGGGCTCGACGCTTCGCCCATAGGCGAGGTCCTCGTCGAACGATCTATCGCCGGACAGAAGGAATACGAGCTCGAGGTCATGCGCGACTACGCCGACAACTGCGTGGTCATCTGCTCGATCGAGAACTTCGATCCGATGGGAGTCCACACGGGCGACTCCATCACCGTGGCTCCGGCCCAGACCTTGACCGACGTCGAGTACCAGGAGATGCGGGACGCATCCTTCGCCTGCATCCGCCGGGTCGGGGTGGAGACGGGCGGGTCCAACGTGCAGTTCGCAGTCGACCCCCGCACCGGCCACCAGACGGTCATCGAGATGAATCCCCGCGTGTCACGCTCGTCTGCCCTGGCCTCCAAGGCCACCGGGTTCCCGATCGCCAAGATCGCAGCCAGGCTGGCCGTGGGCTACCGCCTCGACGAGATCAGCAACGACATCACTGGAGCCACGCCGGCCTCCTTCGAACCGGTCATCGACTACGTCGTCACCAAGATCCCCCGTTGGGCCTTCGAGAAGCTCCCGGGCGCCACCGACGTCCTCGGTACCCGGATGCAGTCCGTGGGTGAGGTCATGGGGATCGGGCGGACCTTCCCCGAGTCGCTCCAGAAGGCGGTGCGCTCGCTGGAGCAGGGGCGCTCAGGTCTGAACGGCGATGGCGCCGAGGCGGCGGTCGACGCGGTCCCTGTTGACGCGCTGCTCGAGGCGGTGGCCACGGCCACCCCCGAGCGCCTCTACCAACTCGAGTCGCTGCTGCGCCGGGGCGTATCGGTGGACGAGCTGGCCGCAGCCACCGGCATCGACCCCTGGTACCTGTTCGAGATGGCCAAGATCACCGATGCCCGGATGGCCCTTGACCTCCAGGTGACTCTCGGGGTGACGGTCGACGACCTCGACCGCCGGGAGTGGAGGCGCCTCAAGCGCCTCGGATTCTCCGACGTGCAGCTTGCCTATCTGCTGGGCGACGCGATTACTGAAGCCCAGGTGAGGGCGGCGCGGTTGGCGGCGGGGGCAGGGGTGACCTTCAAGACCGTCGATACCTGTGCGGCTGAGTTCGAGGCGCATACGCCGTACCACTACTCGACCCACGAGGATGAGGACGAGGTCCGCCCGTCCGATCGCGACCGGGTCATCATCCTCGGATCGGGCCCGAACCGGATCGGTCAGGGCATCGAGTTCGACTACTGCTGCGTGCATGCCTCGATGGCCCTGCGCGATGCCGGGTTCGAGACGATCATGGTCAACTGCAATCCCGAAACGGTCTCGACCGACTACGACACCTCCGACCGCCTCTACTTCGAACCGCTCACCCCCGAAGATCTGGCCAACGTCATCGAAGCCGAGCAGGCCGCGTCGACGGGCAAGGGCCGCTTGGTCGGGGTGATCGTCAGCCTGGGTGGACAGACCCCGCTCAAACTATCGGCGGGCATCGACGAGGACTTGGTGCTCGGGACCTCGCCGGCCTCTATCGACCTGGCCGAGGACCGCGAGCGGTGGAACGACCTGTGCGGCCGCCTCGGCATCCCCCAGCCCCCCGGGGGCACAGCCACCACCCCGACTGAGGCGGTGGCCGTGGCCGGCCGGGTCGGGTACCCCGTACTGGTGCGTCCGTCCTACGTGCTCGGAGGCCGGGCCATGGAGATCGTCTATGACGACGAGCGTCTTGCCGCCGCCGTCGACGCCATGTCCGGGATCGGGGGCTCGCTCGGACGGGAGGGTGGAGTGACAGCGGACCGCCCGGTGCTGGTGGACCGGTTCCTCGAGGATGCGGTAGAGGTGGACGTCGATGCCGTGCGCGACGCCACCGGCGAGGTCGTGATCTGCGGCGTCATGGAGCACGTCGAGGAAGCCGGAGTCCACTCGGGCGATTCGGCCTGCGCCTTGCCGCCCCAGACCCTGTCCGCGTCGGTCATCGCCGAACTAGAGCGTCACGTCCGAGTGATCTGCGAGTCCTTGCAGGTGCGGGGCCTTTGCAATGTGCAGTTCGCCGTCAAGGACGACCGGGCCTTCGTGCTCGAGGCCAACCCGCGGGCCAGCCGCACCGTCCCGTTCGTGGCCAAAGCTACCGGGGTGCCTGTCGCCATGGTGGCGGCTCGGGTGATGGTCGGCGCCACCTTGGCCGAGCTGCGGGTCGAGGGGCTCCTGACCGAGCCGGTCGGGGGCCATGTCTCGGTCAAGGAGGCGGTTCTGCCGTTCAACCGCTTTCCCGGGGTGGACACGTTGCTCGGCCCGGAAATGCGTTCCACCGGCGAGGTGATGGGGATCGGCACCACCTTCGGATTGGCCTTCGCCAAGAGCCAGATCGCAGCGGGCAACCGCCTTCCCACCAGTGGGACGGTGTTCTTCTCGTTGGCCGACCGGGACAAATCGGCAGGCCTCAGTGCGGCACGGCAGTTCACCGCCCTCGGTTTCGACCTGGCCGCCACCTCGGGTACTGCCGCCATGCTGGCCGCCGAGGGAATCGTGGTCGGAACGGTGGTAGCCAAAGTGGGGGAGTCCCACCCAGGTAAGGTTGACGCCGCCGAACTCATCGCCGGGGGCAAGGTCCAGCTGGTTGTCAACACGCCGCGCGGCCGAGGCCCTCGCGCCGATGGCATCCATATCCGGGCGACAGCCCTGGCCCACCTCGTGCCTTGCCTGACCACCGTGGCGGCGGCCAAAGCAGCGGCTGCCGGAATCGCCGACTGGATCGCCCACCCGCTCTCGGTCCGATCGCTGCAGGAGTACCACCAGAGGTGACCTGTTGAGCGGCCCGACGGGCGGAAGCTGGCCCGTGCCGTCCGGGCGTAGGGGACGGGTGGGACGGGCCTGGAGGGCTGCCACCCGGGGTGACGTCGACCTGTCGGTGCCGGTCGGTTCCCTCACACTGCCCAATCCCGTGATGACAGCCTCGGGCACCGCCGGACATTCCGATGAGCTCGAGGCCTATGGTCCGTTGGCCGCGCTAGGCGCAGTGGTGGTGAAGTCCCTGTCGGTCGGACCGTGGCCGGGCAACCCTCCACCCCGGGTCCACCAGGCCGGCTCAGGCATGGTCAACAGCGTGGGTCTCCAGGGCCCCGGCATCGAGGCCTGGGTCGGCGACGACCTGCCCCGCCTGGCCGCCTCCGGCGCCCGCACGGTAGTCAGCATCTGGGGCCAGCGGGTCGACGACTACGCCGAGGCCGCAACCATGTTGGCCGAGGTGGAGGGCCTGACGGCCATCGAGGTGAACGTCAGCTGCCCCAACATCGAGGACCGTCGCCACATGTTCGCCCACTCACCCGCAGCCACGGCCGAGGTTCTGGCTGCCGTGGCGGCCAACGGTCCTGCTGTGCCGCTGTGGGCCAAACTCAGCCCGACCGTGTCCGACCTGGCCGAGGTAGCTGGTGCCGCCCTAGCTCATGGTGCCGAAGCGGTCACTCTGATCAACACCGCCCTGGCCATGGTCATCGACCTCGAGACGCGCGCTCCAATCCTCGGGTCGGGCCCGGCTGGCGGCGGACTGTCGGGCCCGTCGATCCACCCCATCGCCGTGCGGGCAGTCTTCGATGTGCGGGCGGCCCATCCCGATGCCACCATCATCGGCGTCGGTGGGATCATGAGCGGCCGTGACGCGGTCGAACTCTTGATGGCCGGTGCCGACGCCGTGCAGGTGGGCACAGCCACATTCCGAGACCCCCGGGCAGCATGGCGGGTGCTGGACGAGATCGGGGCGTGGTGCGTGGCCCACAACGTTCGATCGGTACGGACGCTAAGGAGCGTCGCACATGGATGAGAGGGCGGGCCCATGATTGAACGGTCGATAGGCGGGGTCGGACGGGCGAACAGTAGGGCGACATGACAGACGGATTCACCCATCGCGTGGCCGAGGCCGTGGCCGCCACCGGACCGCTTTGCGCCGGTATCGACCCTTCATCTGACCTACTTGCCGCCTGGGGGTTGCCCGACACGCCGGCCGGACTTCGCACATTCGGGCTGACCTGCGTCGAGGCATTCTCCGGAGTTCTGCCGGTGGTCAAACCCCAGGTCGCCTTCTTCGAACGACTGGGCTCCGACGGTATCGCTGCACTGGAGGACGTCCTGGCGGCGGCCCGGGACGGTGGGTTGTTGATCATCGCCGATGCCAAGCGAGGCGACATCGGCTCGACCATGGCGGCTTACGCAACCGCCTGGCTCGACCCTGTGAGCCCGCTGGTAGCTGATGCGATGACGGTCATGCCCTATATGGGCCTCGGTGCCCTCCGGCCCGCCTTCGATCAGGCCGCCTCCAGCGGGAAGGGAGTCATCGTGGTCACCCGTAGTTCCAATCCCGAGGGATACGACCTGCAGAGCGCCACCATGGCGTCGGGTGCGACCGTGGAGGACCAACTGCTGGCCGACATCGCTGCCCTGAACCACGGCGGGCTTCCGGTCCCGGGCACGGTAGGTGCAGTCATCGGCGCCACCCTCGAACCGTCCGCCTTCGACCTCGGTGGGCTCGGCGGGGTGGTGCTGGCCCCGGGCATGGGAGCCCAGGGAGCGGATGTGGACTCCATCGGTCGACTGTTCACCCGGTGTGCACCCGGGACCGTTCTGCCGAGTACTTCGCGAGGACTACTGGCGGCCGGGCCCGACGTCGGCGCCCTGCGCACGGCGGCCCGTGAAGGGTGCGAGGCGCTCCGACGCGTACTCGGTTGACCCGAAGGCGCTGGTTCCCCTACGCCTGCATCGCCTCAGCGGTACTTCTGGCCAACGCGCTGGGTCTTGCCCACTTTGTCACCACTAATCCGCTAACCATCAATGCTGGCCTGACCAACACTTTCCCCCAGTGGCTGCATGGCTACCCGACGGCCGACCCCAACTCGGGCTTCCTCATGCAGGCCCTCGGTCACCTGATCAGCGCCGACTGGCTTTCCGGCCGCATCCCCTGGTGGAACCCGTACGAGGGAATCGGGGTGCCGCTGGCCGCCGACATGCAGAGCGGCGCCTTTTTCCCGCCCACACTGCTGTTCGGAATGGCTGACGGGCTCCAATACGTCCAGATCCTGCTCGAACTGATCGCCGGATGGTGCACCTATGCCCTGCTGATACGCCTGGACGTTGGCCGTACTCTGGCTGTCGCCGGCGGGGTCGCCTTTGCTCTGTGCGGCACGTTCGCCTGGTTCGCCATCGAGCCCATCCGGGTGATGACGCTGCTCCCGGTTTGTCTCATTGGCATTGAGCGAATCCTGTCGGCCGCCAAGGCCGAACGTCCGTGGGGTTGGCGGCTCTTGGCCGTGGGGTTGGCCGGATCGTTCCTCGGCGGTTTCCCGGAAACCTTTCTCCTCGACTCGGTATTCGTGGTGGCATGGGCAGGGCTGCGGCTGGCGGGTCCCGGCCGGGACCACATCCGAACCGTGGTCGCCAAGCTGGGTGCCGCCGGAGCCACCGCTCTGACCCTGGTGGTCCCACTGGCCGTGGCCTTCGCCGGCTACTTGCGGTTCGCGGACACCGGAAATCATGGCGCCGGGGGCTACGCCCATGTCTCCATTCCGGTGCGTCACCTGGCTCAGCTGGTCCTTCCGTACTCGATCGGTCCCATTACGGGGTTCCGGAGCCCCGGTGCCCTCGACGAGATCGGGGTCTTCTGGGGCAACGTCGGGGGCTACCTCGACGGCACGCTTCTGGCCGCCGCCGTGGTCGGCGTTGTCGGGAGGCGCAACCGAATCCTGCGCCTCGGCCTGGTTGCCTGGCTGGTCGTGTGCCTGGCTCAAACTTACGGGTTCTCGCCCGTGGTCGAGGTGCTGGCCAATGTGCCGCTCCTCCGGCTGACCGCCTTTTACCGATATGCCGACCCGACTTGGGAGATGGCGGCGGTAGTGCTGGCCATCCTCGGACTCGACGACATCGCCCGGCACCGGACCCGATTCCGTGTGCTGGTGGTGGGCGTCAGCCTGTCGGCCAGCGGGTCTGTGGTCGCGGCAGTGGTGGCCTTCCGGGCCCTGACTCCTGCCGTCGGGGCCTCAGGGTCGATGGAGCTCCACCGCCACTGGTTCGCTGTTGGGAGTCTCGGCCTGGCGCTCGGGTGCCTGGCCGTTCTGCTCGCCGGGGGCTGGCTGGCGGCGAGCCGGCCGCATGGCGCCCTCGCCCATTCATTGGATCACCAACCGGCGGAACCCATACGAACGGTGAGTGGGGTGCACCAACGATGGGGCCGAATGGCAATGGTGGCGGCGGTGTCGGTCGAAGCCATCGTTCTGCTCGGGTTCACCTACCTGTCCGCTCCCCGCCCGACCCGGCCCCACACGGAGACGGTGGCCTGGCTGCAGGTCCATCTCGGCACCTACAGGTTCGCCACACTCGGGCCCATCCAGCCGAACTACGGGTCGTACTACCGGATTGCCGGAGTCAACGTCAACGAACTGCCTCTGCCGCGGGCCTACACCCGCTACGTCGCTACCAGCCTCGACACTAATATCATCCCCTTCGAGTTCACCGGGGGGTACGTGGCCTTTGGACCCTCCCCCTCCCCGGCTCAGGAGTATGGGACCCACATGGCCGCGTTCGAGGCCATCGGAGTCCGCTACGTGGTGGTGGCTGTATCGGGCGTAGACCCGACCGGCAGCCCGTTCCCTCCGGTTGGTACCTCGGCCTGGCCCACCGGCCCACGTTTGGTCCATACCGACATCCTCGCCAAGGTGTGGGAATTGCCGAACCCGGCGGCAGCCTTCTCCCTCGACGTTCCAACCCACGTCCGTTCCTCCACGAACCTCTGTCGGGTCGCTGTCGTCGGGTGGGACGAGGCCCGCGTGACGTGTCACCGCCCGACGACCCTGGTCCGGAAGGTGCAGTTCGCACCGGGGTGGACGGCCGACGTGGGCGGGACCCCCATCCCGGTACGTCAGGCGACGACGGGCCCGCCGGGCCTGTTCCAGGAGGTGTCGGTGCCACCAGGAACCACGTCAGTCAGGTTCACCTACCTACCGCCGGGAGAGTGGGCGGCTGTCCCCGTGGCAGTCCTGGCATGGCTGGGGCTCGGGATGTCGTGCCTGATCACGTGGCGCCGGGACACTCGACGACGGCAGCGTCCCCGTGGCGAATTGCGAGCGTCTACCGGAACGAGATGAGCTACCTGGCCGACCGCTTCGGTCCTAACGGTCGGCGGTGGGCAGATCCTCGGCGAACGTGGTGAACGGTGCCGGGGGCAGATAGCCCTCTGGGATGTCCGACGGGTTCTCGTACCAGTCGACGTCGAACACATTGGAAACACCGTTGATCTCGGTTGTCCCGCTAAGCCCGGCTTCATGGGCCGAAAGAAAGGCTGACCGACCATCGACAGCATGGCTCTGGAGGGCCTCCCACGTCGCCAGGTCGACCCGTGCGACAAGGCTGTAGACGCAACCACCGGCCGTGGTCCCGACCCTGCGGCCGATCATGCAGTGCTTCGTTCCGTCGTCGATCGCGTAGATGGCGGCATCGCCCTCGCCCGCTCGGGCACGGATGCGGGACGGGTGACCGAAGATGTGAAAACCACCGTGTGCCCGCTCCTTCATGGCCCACAGGGGGCTCGGCGGGATGGTGCCCTCGGGCTCGTGCTCCTCGAGTGGCGTGGCGTCCTCGGGGGCAGATACCGGAAACGTGTCAGCCTCCGTGCCTGGCTCGAAGTGGAGCTGGCCATCGTTCCGGGACTGGAAGGGGCTGGCGTCCTCGTTGTTCCCGGTGTGGCTCACGTGCCGTTCCTCCTGCTCCCGGGTGCGGGCACCCGACGTTGTCGAGTCCCATCGTGCCACGTCGCCGACGGGCCGTAGACCGATGCCGGTCGACCGGACGACTGGACGAC
>JAYVYR010000163.1:0-2059 GCA_043784065.1 Acidimicrobiaceae bacterium | reverse complement strand
GTGGCGTTGGCCATGCCGCCGCCCTCGCACATGGTCAGCAGGCCGTAGCGGCCGTTGGTCCGCTCCAGCTCGTTGAGCAGGGTGGCCATGAGCTTTGCGCCCGAGGCCCCCAGCGGGTGACCGAGGGCGATGGCCCCTCCGTTCACATTCACCTTGGTCATGTCGGCGTCGAGCTCCTTGGCCCAGGCCAGGGGAACGCTGGCGAACGCCTCGTTGATCTCGATGATGTCGATGTCATCAAGGGTGAGTCCACCACGCTCCAGCGCCATCCGCGTGGCCGGGATCGGGCCGGTCAGCATGGTGATCGGGTCGCTGCCGGCCACTGCGAAGGAGTGGAACCGGGCCCGGGGGGTGAGGCCGAGCGACGAGGCCTTGGCCTCGCTCATCATCAGCACACCCGAAGCCCCGTCGGTGATCTGTGACGAGTTGCCGGCGGTGACCTTGCCGTTTTCGGGACGGAACGCCGGCTTCAAGTTGGCCAGCGTCTCGACCGAGGAATCGGGGCGAATGCCCTCATCGGCAGTGATCCGTTCGTCGGTGTCGTTGCGCTCGTCGTCCTTGATGGCCACCGTGATGAGCTCCCGCTCGAAGCGGCCCTCGGCCGTCGCCTGGGCGGCCCGCTGGTGTGACCGCACCGAAAATTCGTCGAGGTCGTCGCGGCTGAGGCCCCACTGCTCAGCTATCAGCTCAGCGCCCTCACCCTGTCCGACCAGTCCGCCCCGCTCGGTGTAGCGGCCCATGGCCCGTGGGCCGAAGGGGAAGCCGAGCTCGCGAACGACCGAGGAGCCCATGGGCGTGCGCGACATGACTTCGACGCCACCGCCGATGACGACGTCGTAGGCACCGGCCATGATGCCCTGGGCGCCGAAGTGGAGGGCCTGCTGGCTGGAACCGCACTGGCGATCGATGGTGGTGGCCGGCACCGACTCGGGAAAGCCAGCGGCCAGGACGGCGTTGCGGCCCACATTGAGAGACTGCTCGCCCACCTGCATGACACAGCCCATGATCACGTCATCCACCATGGCGGTGTCGAGGTCATTGCGCTCGGCCAGTGCCATCAGGGCCTCGGAGGCGAGGTCGGCGGCGTGCCAATTGCGGAGCTTGCCGTTGCGCTTGCCCCCGGGGGTACGTACGGCATCGATGATGACAGCCTCAGCCATGGTGCATCTCCTTCTCCGGTCCGGCGGAAGGATCCTGCCGGCCGTGCTCGGTCGCGTTGTGCTGCGGGACCAGGCCCCGCCGGGCGTCCGCGGTGGTCGCCGTCACACAGACTATCGGGACCGGCCGGATCTGCCCACCCGGACTGTCCCACCCCGGCACTACGGTCTCGGGCATGACAGGTCGGATCAAAGACATGGATCGTTGGCTGGGGAACGGCGGGATGGAACTCATCGGCACGGTGGGCGCCTCGTTCGTCGATTACGGGGTCGATGGTGAAGAACTCGGCTGGGTGTCGGGAGCATTCATCCCGACGGCTCCGGCGTGCAATCCCCACGGCATCGTCCAAGCCGGTATCCATGGCCTCCTCCTCGATGCGGCTATGAATTTCGCCATCAATGCCGCCCTGCCCGGCAGGTCGCGGACAAAGGCCACATTGGAGATGAAGATCGAGACCATGCGGCCCGCCCTCGACGGCGGGTCCTACGTGTTGCGGGGTGAGGTAGTGCGCATGGCTCGCCAGGTGGCCTATGCCGAGGCCTGCGTGACCGATGCCGATGGCCAGCTGATCAGTCGCTCGACCGGCACGTTCCTGTTGCACCGACCCGACGAGGCACCGACCTCCTGATTTGGGTCGACCCGCCTGACCGAGGCTACGGGTCGGTGCTCGCGACGCCACTGGTGCGCCGTTTCTGACTGTGCCGGCAATGTGTCGGCTCCCTGAGGAGCGCTGTGCACTCTCCGAAACCCATCCTCGACGGTCCCCGTCCGCTGCAGTCTGACCGCTTGACCTGCACTTTCTGTGTGGTGTGCGGCGGCGTTGTCCACGGACTCCGTCCTGTCTGCTTCTGTTGCGGGTTGGCTGCCCGGCAACTGGGTCTGCCGTTGGTGCCGGTGGTGG
>JAYVYR010000162.1:0-7732 GCA_043784065.1 Acidimicrobiaceae bacterium | reverse complement strand
CCCGACTGGGCATCATCTTCGCCATCGCCATAGCCAGCTGGTTCCTCGTCGAACGGCCGCTGATGCGGTGGCGACAGCGTTCCGCTGCGGCCCGGGGTGTCTCCTGACCCAGGCGACACCCGCTCCCGGGCCACCGGGGGCGGAGGGCTACGATCCGGGCGTGGGAACTGCTGTAGAGGGCCGCGCCACAGCCGGTTCGGCTGAAACCGAGACGCCCGAATCGGCACACATGGACTCCGCGGCCGCCCCCGAGCCCCACCTCGGGAGGATCCCGGCGCTCGACGGGATCCGGGCGCTCGGCATCGTCCTGGTCCTCTTCTTCCACGGAGGGTTCTCGTGGGCCGTCGGGGGGTTCTTCGGGGTCGACGTCTTCTTCGTCCTGTCGGGATTCCTGATCACCGGCCTGCTGGTGTCCGAGTTCCGCCAGAACGCCGGCATCGGGCTGTCCCGCTTCTGGGGCCACCGGGTCCGTCGCCTGGTGCCGGCCCTCCTGGTGATGCTGGTGGGCATCGCCTTTTACGCCATTCTGGTGGCCCCGTCGGACACCCTCGGCCAGCTGCGCGCCGACGCCCTGGCCACCTTGGCGTACGTCAACAACTGGCACCTGGCATCGGAGTCTCAGGGGTACTTCGCCGCCCTCAACACCCCGCGCCCGCTGCTGCACACCTGGTCGCTCTCGATCGAGGAGCAGTTCTACGTGGTGTGGCCGCTGATCGTCCTCGGCATCTTGACGTGGACCCGGTCGCTGCGGGCCCTGCTGGTGCTGACGGTGGCCGGGGCGGCGGCCAGCGCGGTGGGCATGGCCGTCGTCTTCGGCAACGGCTCGGGCGAGAGCCGGGCCTACTACGGCACCGACACCCGGGCCCAGGCCTTGCTGATCGGTGCGGCCCTGGCCATCATGGTGGCCCACCCGCTCCCCCGTCGACGATCGGGTCCGGTGACCACCACCTCCCTGGTCCGGCCCTTCCGTCTGTCGGCGGCGGCCACGGCGGCGCTGGTGGTTGCCGGCGGAGCCGGCCTCATGATCGTGGTAGGGCTGTCGGTGGTCGACTCGAGCGCCACCGCCTGGATCTACCGGGGCGGGTTCACCGTGGTGGCACTGGCCACGGCCGGGATCATCGCCAGTGTGGCGCTGGTGCCTGCCAGCCCGTGGTCCCGCCTGTTCAGCCTGCGGCCCGTCCGCTACGTGGGCACCATCTCCTACGGGCTCTACCTCTTCCACTGGCCGATCTTCGTACTGGTCGATCACGACCGGACGGGCCTGGCCGGCTGGCCCCTGTTCCTCGTCCGGGTCGGACTGTCGGGCGCGGTGGCCGCCCTGTCGTTCCACTTCCTGGAGATGCCGGTCCGCCGCGGCGTACTGCGGGGCTGGCGGGCCTGGGTGGCCGCGCCGCTGGCCGTCGGCGGGACAGCCGCACTGGTGGTGGCGGCCACAGCCGGGGCCACCACGCCGGTGACCGCCGTCCCGCCTGGGACCGGCACGACCACGGCGCCCGGGGCGCCGCCCGGTGGCAACCCGGGCACGTCGGCCATCGTGACCCCGATGGTGGCCGGGACCGGCGGGCCCATCCGGATGCTGCTGGTCGGAGACTCCGAGGCCAGTTTCCTCGGGTTCGGACTGGGCCCAGACTCGACGGCCCACGGTGTCTCCTACCAGGGTGACGGCGTGTTCGGGTGCGGCCTGTTGACCGACACAACGCGCTTTCACGG
This sequence comes from Acidimicrobiaceae bacterium, assembly GCA_043784065.1. Lineage (GTDB taxonomy): Bacteria > Actinomycetota > Acidimicrobiia > Acidimicrobiales > RAAP-2 > Bog-756. The sequence goes on along the minus strand of JAYVYR010000162.1, from coordinate 6,022 downwards.
GACTTACGTGGACGGGCGCACCGGCGGGCGCGGCGGTCAGGTACCGGTCCCCTGCACCACTCAGCTCGTCCGTTGGAAGGCCGACGTGGACACCTTCCATCCGGACGTGGTCCTGCTGGCCGAAGGCGAGTACGAGGTGCGCGATCAGCTGATCGGCAGCACCTGGGTCCACATCGGTGCGTCGGCCCTGGACTCCCGTGAGCACGTGGCGCTGACCCGGGCCACGTCGGTCCTCGGCTCAACAGGTGCCACCGTGGTGCTGCTGACGGCGCCGTATTACCAGCAGCAGGAACAAAGCAACGGGCAGAAATGGCCGGAGGACGACCCGGTACGGGTGGACCGGTACAACGCGCTCCTCCGCCAGGTCGCGGCGCGGTCCGACGGCCGGGTAGTAGTGGCCGACGTGAATGCCAGGCTCGATCCACAGGGCCACTTCACGACCACGGTGGACGGGCAGATGGTGCGCTTCGCCGACGGAATCCATGTGACCGTGGCCGGGGCCAAGCTCATCTCGCCGTGGCTGCTCGACCTCTCGGCCCGCCTGGGGGCCGCTGCCCGGGCCGAGGCCGTGGTCACGCCGACGACCGTGCCCCGCTGACCAGAGGGGGACTCAGCGGGTGACCGGCACGGCGGCTCCGCTCCGGTCGGTGACCGTCACCGCCATGTCCCCGACCCGGCCCACATAGTCCGGCCGACCCGGCGATGCCGGCGTCCAGGTGGACAGGCCCACGAGCCGGTCCTCGTGCCCGTCGGACAGGAAGCCGGGCCCGAACTCGGCCTTCCAGAAGGGGTTGACGGTGGGATGCCGACCCCGCTGGTCGAGCACGTTGACCAGGCCGATGAACTCCTCGGTGTCGAGCAACTGGGTATCGGTCGTGCCCGCACCGGCGTCGCCGACCATCACCCGGCCCCCGGGTGCCAGGTGCGGTTCGACCAGTGCGGCCAGGCGTGCGACTTGGGGATCGGCGGCCTCGGCCAGTGAGGGGATGGCGAGGACCCGGATACACAGGACCACCCCGACGACGAGGCTGACCACGCACAGCCCCACCCGCACCACGGTCGCCCGCTCCGCGGGAACCGGCAGGCGCACCATGCCCATCCCGATCAGAGCGGCGATGGGCATGACGACGACCCACAGCACCAGGTAGCCGAAGACGAAGCCGACCACATGGGTGACGGCCACCACCGAGGCCACCCAGCCGACGATCACCAGGACGCCCACGCCCACCGCGAACCGGGCCCGTTCCCGAGCAGCCACAGCCACCGTGACGGCCGCCACAGCCAGGGTCAGGAGGGATACGGCGACGGACAGGGCCGCGTGGGCTGGAGTGCCCCCGAGGATCGACCGCATCACCTCGCCGGGGCCGACCACGACCACGGCACCGGCGGCGGCCACCGACCAGAGCGATACGGACAGGGACTGACCGGGGTGGGAGGCGGTGAAGAACCGCCAGATGAGCCTCACGTTGCCCGGGTGGTTGGTCCACTGCTGGATCAGCGGGGGCAGCCACAGGACGACCAGGGCGACGAGTCCGGCCACAGCCAGCACCGTCCCGTGCCCACGGTGTCCGCCCGCCGGGTCACCGGGTCGCCGCCTGCCCCACACCAGGGCGACCGACCACACGATGGCGGCCACGGCCACCAGGGCCGCCGCCACCGGCAAGGTCGAGATGTCGGTCTGAACGACGAACGAGGCGACCAGCAGGGCCCCGACCAGCGACACACCGGACCGGTCGACAGCGCCGGCGCAGAGGAGCAGGGTCAAGAGGAGGGGGAACAGGACGACCGTCGGGTTCCAGGGGCTGACCAGCGCTCCGAGCACCGACTCCGAGTAGGTGGTCGACGCCGGACCGGCGGCGGCCAGCACGATGCCCAGCGCGCCGATCCACATCGCGGCCCACAGGGCACGCCCCGGAGTGGTGCGCCGCCGGACCACGGCCACACAGGCCGCGGCGGCCAGCCCGTTCAGGAGAGTGGCGCCGACGAACAGCGACCGGGTGCCCGACCCGAGGGCCCGGTAGACGAGGGACAACGCGTAGAAGTAGGTCGGTCCCGGGTGATTCCAGTTGAAGTGGTCGAACACCCCCAGCTGTTGCTTCCAGGCTAGGGCCCGGCGGGTGTGGAGGTCAATCAGGGCGAGGTCGTCGGGAAGGGTCAGGTGGGCCGTGGGTGCGGCCAGGAGTCGGATAAGGGCCAGGAGGAACGGGACAACGACGACGGCGTAGGCCAGACCCGTCAGCCACCGATCGGAGGTACCGAGTTGGTTTCGAGGCAGGTCGGCGGCAGAGTGGATGTACCGAGGAACCGGGGGAATGGAGCGCCGTGCGCTCTGGTCGGAGTGGTGACCCACGATCGGACGATCGTACGGTACCGACACCGGGGCCGCGTGCGCCCGACGGTCTCAGAACGCGCATGAGAGGGTGATGGTGCTGCTCGGCAGCAGCATCGCCCAATCCGTGAGGACCCTGAGCCATCCCAGGGACCGGGTTACCATAGCCCCCTGTGTCAAAGCCATCGGAGAGGTTGATCCCCAAGTCGCGCACGGCCCGAAATATCGTAGGGGTGGTGCTCGGCGCAGCTCTGCTCGCGGCATTTTTCGCACCTCTCCGCAACGAGCTCCGGTTCACCATCTTCCCGCAGGACGAAGGGCTCCTTCTCGTCTACCCCCAGCAGATTCTGAAGGGTGCCTTGCCGAACCACACATTCGACTCGGTCTACGGAGTCACGAATCTCTGGGTGCTGGCCGCGGCGTCGAAGGTGTTCGGAGCCACGGTGACCGTCGAGCGAGCCGTCGGCACCGCCTACCGGCTGGTCCTCGTTGCTTCACTCGTCGGTCTGGTGTGGCGACGGCGGGGACCGGTGGCTGCCGCCATCGCCGGGATCTTGAGCATCATCCTGCTGGCCGGCACCCTCGGTGTCGCTGCATTCGCCTGGATCGGGGCCCTCGCCTGCTGCTCCCTCGCCATCTTCCTGCTTGACGTCGGCCTGGCCTCGACCCGACGTCCTGCGGCGATCCTCGCATCGGGCACGTTGCTCGGACTGGCGGTGGGGTTCCGACTCGACATCGGGCTCGCGGTTGGTCTGATGGTGGTCGCACTCCGGATGGCCAAGGGCCGGGAATTCCAAATGTTGTTGACCGGGTTGGCCGTCGGACTGGTTCCCATCGTCGTCAACGTCGTCCAGGCAGGTCCGGCCTCGGTTGTCAGAGACCAGATCTTGGACCCCGTGTTCGTCTCGGGCCCGTACCGCCGCCTCCCACTCTCAAATCTGAGTTGGCAGCAGCTCGCATTGCTGGCGCTGTGCGTCGCAGTAGCGGTTGCAACGCTGACGGTCGGAATCGTCGGGCATCGGGCAGACCGTTCGCAATGGGACCGCATCGTCTTGATGATGATCGGAGCTTTCGAGTTCGGCATTCTCGTCCAGGCCTTCCAACGCAGCGACACTGAGCACCTCGCATTCATCGCCTGCTTCGTGCTTCCTGCAGCGCTCCTCCTCCCGGTGCCCACACTTCCGAGGGTGCCTGAGATCGTCGTGGTCGAGGCCGAACCGGTAGCTTTCGGCGTCATCGTGCTGGCGCTGGCATGGCCCTTCTTCGGCCAGATCTACTGGTCAGCCAGCACCTCGAGGGCGGTGGCGGAGTCGACGGTGGCGGAATCGACGCTCGCCAACGACGGGCGCTCGGTCATTGTCGCGTCACCCAAAGAGGTTGAACAACTTTCGGCGATCCTTCAATCGATTGATGCTCGATCCGGTCCAGGCGAGCGAATCTTCGTGGGTCCCGCCGATCTCCGGACGGCCAACTACAGCGATACTTTCCTCTACTTCTTGGTGCCGGACCTGGTCCCAGGTAGCTACTACCTGGAGATGAATCCGGGCGTACCGAACCGGGTGGGTTCTTCATTGGAAGATGACCTTCGAAATGACCGATTCCTTGTCCTCAACTCGCAATGGAACACCCTCTCGTCCCAAGGAAAGCCTCCACCGTTCGGCCCGAACGGTCCGAACCGAGTCGTGAGCGGACTGTTTCGACCGGTCACGACCGCCGGGACCTGGACCCTGTATGACCGGAAGATACCGGTGACCGGGTCCCCGTGAAGTGTGCCGTACTCACCCTGACTACCTTGGTGACGGTGGCGCATTCACTACTCGAGTCGTGAGCGATTCCGGTCACATGATGCTGCATCAGGATCACCTGGATTCTGGACAGATCGGAAGAGGCGACCAGAGGCGTTCGCCCTGGGGGCTTCGACCGTGTCCACATCAGGCTTGTCGTTTGGTGATTGCTGATTGCGCTTTGACTCCATTCGACCCTTCCACAGCATGAGTGGCCTCTCGAGAAGGAACCACGACAGCAGGGTGAGAGCGAAGGTCACAGAAAAGGCGACGATGACTCTGACCACATCGTTCCAGTGCGCGTCGTAGTGACGGACAGCCCAAAAGACAGGCAAGTGCCATAAGTAGAAGCCGTAGGAGACCAGGCCAAGGGCCACGAAGGGCCTCAGTCGGAACAGCCAGTTTCCCTTCCATGAGGTCTCCAGGATGGCAAGGATGAGGATTGCGCACGACAGATCGATTCCCACAAATCCACCCCGGTAGAGGAAGGGACCGAAGAGATCCGCAACGACGAGGCAATAGAGGAGAAACGCCGCTGCTACCCAGGCTGCGGCCCGCACGTACTTCTTCGGCTCCCGTCGTCGCATCCAAATGTGGGCAAGTAGAGCACCCCAGAGAATTGAGTCTGCTCGAGTATCGGTCCGGTGGAACAGCGAACACCACGACTGGGTCCCGTGGTATGAAATCGCCCGGTTGATGGCGATGACTGTGATGAGCGTCAGCAAGATGATGACAACGGTGCGCAGGCGCATCCGGATGGAAAGTATGGCGATAGTGATCCAAGGCCACAGCAGGTAAAATTGTTCCTCGAATGACAGTGACCACAGGTGTTGAAATCCCGGTGCGAGGTTGGCACAGAATACATTGGGGGATGCGGCGACGAAATAATTCGAGTAGTAGAGGCTGACCGACAGGATCGATTGGCTCTCAGTGGGCGCCCATGTGTGCGTCAAGGTAGCAAAGACAGCGGTAGCCGCCACCACGACCAACAGCGCTGGCAGTAACCGGAGGATCCGCCGTCGGTAAAACGCCCAGCGCCCGATCTTCCCAAAGCGCGCCTGCTCCCGGAGGAGCAAGGCAGTGATGAGGAATCCACTCAGGACGAAGAACGAGTCCAGGGAGACGGTGCCACCAGGAATCACGAGCAACGTCGAAATCGGAAGTATTACTTCGGTGTGGGAGATCACCACGATCAGGACGGCTATGCCGCGAAGTCCATTGAACCCATCCACTTGGCCCATGCTGCGTGGGCCATCGGAAACACGATCAATGATTTTGACGCGACTTTCCGGCACCGCTGCCATCCCCCCACTGATCTGCCGTAGCCGGACACGAAGAGTGCCCACTCAGACCATCTACCGGCCTGCCTAACCTACCAAGCCTAAATTAGGTGCTCACCATGATCGGAGCCCTGATTTATCAAGCGATGTACTCAAGGTCGGAGTGACCTCTGGATACCCAACAAGGAGTGTACCGGCGAGAGGTTGTTGTCGCGGATCGGTCGGAAAGGTCCTGATGGAATCTTGAACGTCTTGGATCGTGTCAGAGGATTTGGCCTGTCTTCACCGAAGTGACAGTGCTGACGCAAGGGGATAATTAGTGGCCGGACCGTTGGTTGTCGCCGCGCCGGCAATCATGGCGAATCCGACCCAGGAGATCGTGACCGAGAACCTTGCGGGGAGACGGGCAGACCGCGGCCGGATTCCGAACCGTCGCTCACTACGCGCCGTTGCCGCTCGACCCGTCGCTACTTGCCCGCCGACGAATCAACTCCGGGCCGGCGCCCAACACCTCGACCGGCGTAATCCCGTCCTAGGAGACTGCTGAAGTAGGGGCTTCTGCCAGAAGTGCGGAAGATGAACTCCTCACAGAATTACTTCTGCGGCCCGGAATCTGATTCGGATGACTG
>JAYVYR010000161.1:0-29056 GCA_043784065.1 Acidimicrobiaceae bacterium | reverse complement strand
CGCCCTCGGGAGCGACGGTCAACGAAGACGACGAAGACGCTGCGGGCGTGACGGCGGTGAGCCACGGAGTGCGGGGCGATCCGACGGCTCCCACGGCACGTGCCGTGCTCCAGCTCACGAGTCGCGCCGAGTCGAGTCTGGTCGTTGACGCCGCCGATCTGTACCACTCCCCGGCGGCCGTCGTCGCCCGGTTCGGCGACGATGCCGAGACCGACCTGTTGCGCGCGCTCCGCAGGGCTGCGCGCGCCTGGCCACCCCTTGAGCCACTGCTCCACGAGCGGGCTCCCACTGGCCTCGAGCTCGACGACGACCTCCTCGCCGAGCTGCTCTCCGACGGCGCCACGCTCTTGCAGGGCACGGGGGTCGAGGTGCTATGGCCCGCCGAGTTCCTAGCCGACCGCATCGAGCTGCGTGCTGCCGTCGTGGCCGCTCCCGGTGTCGTCGTGGAGGCCGGTTTCGGCTTGAATACCCTCGTCGAGTTCCGTTGGCAGGCGACGCTCCACGGCGAGCTGCTCTCCGAGGAGGAGATCGACCAGCTGGCCGAGGCGAAGCGGGGGCTCGTCCGCCTGCGCGGCCGCTGGGTCGCGGCCGACCCCGCGCTCCTCGAGCGGCTGAAGACACGTCGCCGCCAGCGGCTGACAGCGGCCGAGGCCCTCGGCACGCTCCTCGCAGGCACGATCGACCTCGACGGCGACCCCGTCGCGGTTGTCACCGAAGGGCCGCTCGCAGAGCTGGCCGGCCGCCTCACCGCGATGACCGGAGCCTCAGAGGACGAGCTCGGCATCCCTCCAGGCCTTGCCGGAGACGTCGAGCTCCGCCCTTACCAGGCCCGCGGCGTCACCTGGCTGCACGCCATGACCGACGCCGGGCTCGGCGGCTGTCTCGCCGATGACATGGGCCTCGGCAAGACGCTTCAGGTGATCGCCCTCCACCTCCACCGCGTCGCGGCGGGCCGGGGACCCACCCTCGTCGTCTGTCCGACATCGCTGCTCGGCAATTGGGAGCGCGAGGTGCGGCGCTTCGCTCCTGGGAGTGTGGTCCGCCGTCACCATGGCTCAGATCGCAGCCTCGCCGACCTCGCTCCTGGCGAGCTTGTGGTCACGAGCTACGGCGTCGCCCGCAGGGATGCCGAGGCGCTTGCTGCGGCCGGTTTCAGCCTCGTGGTCGCCGATGAGGCCCAGCACGCGAAGAACCCGGAGTCCGCGACGGCGCGGGCGCTGCGTACGGTCGGCGGCCCTGGCGGCCCCGCCCGACTCGCCCTTACCGGTACTCCGGTAGAGAACCGGTTGAGCGACCTGTGGTCGATCCTCGACTGGACGACCCCCGGCCTGCTCGGCCCGTTCGACCGGTTTCTGCGTACCGTCGCCACGCCCATAGAGCGCAATCGCGACCCGCTGGTGACTGAGCGGCTCGCCCGAACGATCCGCCCGTTCGTTCTCCGCCGGAAGAAGACCGACCCCGGGGTCGCCCCCGACCTGCCGCCGCGTATCGTCACCGACGTGCCAGTGCCGCTCACAAGCGAGCAGACCACGCTCTACGAGGCCGAGGTGCGCGAAGCGCTCGAAGCGATCCGGAACGAGGATGGCATCGCCCGCCAGGGCCTCGTGCTCCGGCTGCTCACCGTGCTGAAGCAGATCTGCAACCACCCGGCGCAGTACCTGCACCAGCCGGGTCCACTTGCCGGCCGCTCCGGCAAACTCGCGGCGCTCGAGGAGCTGGTCGACGTCATCGCCGCCGAGGGCGAGTCGGTCCTCGTGTTCAGCCAGTTCGTCGAATGCCTATCGCTCGTGGAGGCTCGCCTCGATCAGCTCGGCGTCGGGACGCTGTTCCTCCACGGGAAGGTCGGCGCGAAGCGCCGCACGGAGATGGTCGATACCTTCCAGGCGGGCAAGGTGCCGGTGCTGCTGCTATCGCTCAAGGCGGGTGGCGTCGGGCTCAACCTGACACGGGCCACCCATGTCGTGCACTACGACCGCTGGTGGAACCCGGCCGTCGAGGACCAGGCCACCGATCGGGCGCACCGGATCGGGCAGGACCGGCCGGTCCAAGTGCACCGGCTCATCGCCGAAGGCACCCTCGAGGACCACATCGCCACGCTGATCGAGCGGAAGCGGTCGCTAGCTGAAGCGGTCGTAGGTGGCGGCGAGAGCTGGATCGGACGGCTCACCAACGAGGATCTCACCGACCTGGTGCGCTTGGGGAGCGGGGCGTGAGCCCGGCGGACTCGTCCGACGGCTGGTACGAGCACAAGCCGCGACGGCCCGGACCGAGCACGCCGCGGGCAGGGGGGCGCCGGCCCTTCGGCACGTCGTGGTGGGGAGCCGCGTGGGTTGAAGCCCTCGAGCAGCGTGCCCAGCTCGATCCCAATCGTCTCCCCCGAGGACGGGCCTACGCCCGCACGGGTGCTGTCGGGACGCTCGCCCTCGAACCGGGCGAGGTCCTTGCGGACGTGCAGGGGTCGCGTCGGTCCCCGTACAAGGTGCGGGTGCGGGTGCGGCAGTTCGACGAGGCGGAGTGGGGCCGCCTGCTCGACGCGCTCGCGGCCGAGATCGGCCACACCGCGGCCCTCCTCGACGGCGAGCTGCCTTCCGGTGTTGCCGACGACGTCCGGTCTGTCGGCCTCGACCTGCTGCCCGGTCCGGGCGAGCTACAGGCACGCTGCTCCTGCCCGGACTGGGCCGATCCCTGCAAGCACGCCGCGGCGGTCTGTTACCTCGTCGCCGACGCCCTCGACGCCGACCCCTTTGGCGTACTTCTCTTGCGTGGCCGCGGGCGCGAGCAGGTTCTGGCGGGCCTGCGCTCTCGGCGCTACTCCGACAAATTGGCACCTGCTCCGGCGCTCTCCATCGAGCCCGAGCCCGATGAGGGCGTCTCTGCTCGGGAAGCGTGGTCCCGCACCCCGGGGCCGCTACCCACGGTGCCGCCACCACCGCGCCGTGTTGGTCGTCCGTCCGTGCTCGCCGCCGACCCGCCACCGGACGCCGGAGTGGACCTCGGGGCGCTGCACGCGCTCGCCTCCGATGCCGCAGCGCGTGCCCTAGCTCTGCTGCACGGCGCAACCTCGAGCGGACTCGAACTCACAATGGAGCAGGACCTGGCCCGGCGTGCGGCGGCGCTCCTCGCCGAAGGCGAAGGCGGTACCAGCACCTTCGCACTGAGTGAGCTCGCTAGGCGCGCTGACATGCCCGGGCGCGAGCTCATACGCCGGGCCATCGCCTTCCGCGACGGCGACACGGAGGGGCTGGCCGTCCTCGACGAGGTCTGGGATCCCGGCCCGACTCCCCTCGCCACTGGGCGTGCCATGCTCGGCCCCGGCGCCGCCGCCCGACACAACCGGGTGACGCTCGGGGAACGCCAGCTCCGTCTCGGGCGGGACGGTCGTTGGTATCCGTTCCGGAAGGTTGGAGCCGGGCGGTGGAGCCCCGACGGCGCTCCGATCACCCCGATCGCCGACGACGAGGTCGGCAACTTGGAGGACGACGCAGACTCCCGCTGATCAGGCTCGTCAGGTTCGCCTGCCCGTCGGCGTCGAGGTGGTCTGAGTCTGGAGAACGGAGGCCGTCAGCGTCTTCAGCGGGTCACGAAGATCGTCACCACTCGAATCCGTGACCTGCATCTTCGCACTGGTCACGGGGATGCTGCGCGAACCGTCCGGTACGGCGGGTCCAATGGAGTTCGCGGCAGAGATCACCCACGAGAATCACTGGTACGTGGCGCGCCCAGACGTTGAGGTGGCGAGCCAGTGGGGAGACGGCCAAGGAGACCCTCGTGAACCTCAAAGAAGCCCTCGAACTCACTTCGAGGACAAGGTTCTCCCCGACGGTTTGGAACCACCGATCATCGCCATTTTGTGCCTCACTGCGTGAGTCCGGCCCTTTCGGAAGTGCAGACGCAGCCCGAGCTCTGTCCAAGATCGTCTTCGTTCGGGTCAGCCAGCAACGAAGTCACGTCACACTACGGCACGACGATGGTTGAATCGTCATCGTGCCGCTCTGCAAGGATCTTGCTCGAGGGACAGTGCGATCGGTCCTTCGCCCGGGAACTCCCAGGAGCGGCGCTCCTCTCGAGGAGCGACACGGTCTGATCTCCCTGGTCGAAGTCGGCAGTCCAAGGCGAAAACCGGACCGTCGACGTCAACACACCTTTTGGGTCCCACAGGGTCCACAATTCTGTCTCGCACGAACCAGGCCAGCTGCAGCATCGCGTAAAGCCAGTTGGATCGGGAATGGCGGCCAGCGCTCTATGCGGCCCTTGGTTGTCTACTCCGATCAAGAGACGAGAGCGTGATGCACCCGCCAAGAGCTGGTTCAGGCGGGCGAGACCACTTCGATGCCTGCCTCCGCGGCGGCCGAGCAGAGTCGACTGTCGTAGGCGACCAGAGCGGTCAGATCCTCCTTCACAGACAACGCACTTGCCAGGTGGATGGAATCAAGGCTCCGCAAATCATCTGGGACGAGGGTTGCTGCCTTCTCGACGATGCCACGATCCATCGGAAGGAGATCGATCCCCCCGAGCAGCAGAGCGGCGTCCTCAATCGCGTCCTCGTCGATCCGCCGGCATGTACGCAGAAGTTCAACTGTCGATAGGTCGCTGCTGATCTTGGGGACCTCTGCCCTCACGCTCAGCCACTCGGCCAAGGCCGTGCTCTCGGCCTCTTCGAAGATCAGTTTTACGAGCGCAGACGTGTCGAAATAGATCACGCGAGACGGTCGCGGCGGAGTTCAGTGAGGACCTCGGTTGCGGCCTGTTCCACGTTGCCCACCTGTCGGCGGCGCACTGGAAGACGGAATGCACCCTTCGCCGGGACAAGGCGACCAGACGCGATGAGCCGATCGCGCACTGCGACAGCTGGGGTGGGGGATACCAGAAGGGCGACGAGCTTTCCCCGCTCGGTGACCTCGATGACTTCCCCGGCCTTGACCCGCTCTAGGTATCGGCTCGCATGTTGGCGAAGTTCTCGCACTCCGACCCTGACCATGCAGCTAATGTAGCACAGTGAGTGCTACATCATCCTGACGTCCCCGTCCCCGTCCCCGCCCCCGCCTACGTCAGTCGGAAGGCCGGTGCGCGAACCGTGGTTCAGGTGGACGAAGGTTGGCTGCCGACTCGATCTCTCTTCGGTGAGGAGTCGGTCGATGCCGGCGGAACCCGGGGCGAATACCTCGAGTGGGTGCGATCGAGCGCATTTCAACTGTGTCGGCTCCGGCTCCGGTTCCTCGCCCTCGACCGGTGGTCACTGGCCATCTACAGCTGCACTCAGGAGCGATACGAGGCGTCCGTGTTCGCCGACGGCGGGTCCGTCGGTCGTCCCCGGGACGGGTTCGACCTCGCAGCGAATCTCTACCTCGCGTGAAAGGTCTGTCCGGTATGGGCACCGAGCAGGAGCCGGTACGGGTATATGGGCCTGAGACGTGGGGGACGGTGGCCGGGCGCGATTGGTCGTGGTGGGACCTGTGGATCTGTGTGATCGCAGTGAAGGACCATGGCGGGGATCTTGCCGCGTTACAATCCTTGGCTGGCGAGCTGGCTCACCGGATCCGTCACCTGGATAGGGGGATACTCCAGAGTCGCGACAGCGACAATGCCCGGCTCAGCCATCTGTTCGATCTGGCCGAGCGCTTGGGTGCGGCGGGCCTTGCTCCGGCCGATCTGGCCAACCCAGCAGTGTTGGCTGATCGCAAGATCACGGCCCGGGCGCGGGCGAAGTTCAACGGTGCCATCCCCGATGGCGCGTATGCCAGAACCCCACCGATGCTCGATTTGCCCCGTCAGTGGCTGCATCGGCGGGCGCGTCACGGACTCTGGTCGACCTTCGCTGTTGATCCGACGGCTTTCTACGAGAAGTTCCGTCCGACTGTGGATCGCAAGGGTCCGGTGTCCGAGAGCCAGACCAGCCGGGTCGTCGACACCCTCTACCGCCGCGTGGTGAGGCTTGACGGTCCGCTCTGCAGTACCGCTGAGCGGTTGGCGCTCTACCGCGCGTTCTACACCGCCGCCGCAGAGCTCGCCGATATTGCCGATGACAGCTACGGCCATCTCGGTGAGCTGCGTACCGAGATGTGGCTCGTCTACCTCGACATCGACTGGCGGGAGACCGGCATGTCTCCGGATGGCTACTGGCGGGATCTGTGCGGTCTGCGCATGTGGGAGGAATACGGCATTGATTTCGGCAACGAACGAGCCTGGTTCCGCTCGGCCCAACAGGACGAGGTCACCCTCATCGAAGGCATCTTGTCAGACCTGGCCGAGGAGGCTGTCTCGTACGTCTTGGACTACCAGGCCAACCAGGCGCTCGCCGCACTAGCTCAACTTCGCAGCTCGACCAGCAGACAGAGTTCCGGCACACCCGGTAGACGTTCCGGAAAGTAACAGGCGAGCGGACCCGAAGTGTCCAAACATGCGGTCGGTCTCCCTGCCGCGGACGACCAGATCCAATTGTCGGAGCACCCGTATCGATGCCAGCGGTGGAGTGAGCGGAACGCTAGATCGATCAATTGTCCATTGGGCTGCCGATGATCGTTGCCCTCATCGAGTCAGCCCCCGTCAGTTCCTTCAATTCACCCAAAAGGCGCGCCGCCTGGTGTGTAGCCCACGACAAACATCCGAGCGCCGCAGCAGTCCACCCGGGCATAGGAGCCGTGGGCTTCTATGCCGTGCGGGCGCACCCTGCGACGATAACCCTGGTGGCTTTTGGCTATCTCGGCAGAATCCCCTAAACGCCGGGAAGGTGCGATGCGACCTAGGTGAAGCACGATAAATGGGTGGCTGCTACCAGACCGTTCACTCCCCCCGAACGCGAGCTGCTCGAACATCTAGTTCCCAGGGAGTACCCGAACGACAGTTCACTCCTCGCTCAGATCGACGACGTGCTCGCTTACCCGAGTTGCAGCTGCGGCTGCGGTCCCATCGGGTTCGAGCACTCTGATGGAGTGAGGCCCGGACCATCGCATCTGGAACCGCTTGATACGGGAATGGCATTTCCTGTTGTGGTGGACGAAGACGGGCACGAAGTCGGTGGCCTCATCCTCTTCACGCGACAGGGACTGTTGGATCAGCTCGAGGTCTGTTCATTCGGCCAAGAGCCACTGCCGCTACCGACGGCACGCCATGTCCGCTTCCCGGCGTCCGAGTGACCCCAAACGCCGGCTGTGAGCGCGTTATCGACTGACGGGTGCTTGCCGACCGCGTGGTTCCACGAATTGCCAAATCGCGGATGGAGCACGCGTGAGTTCTGCCATACAGTCCGCGCAGAATCCCGCGCCTTGGGTTATCCAGATCGGCTTCTCGGTTCGAGGCGTTCGCCCTTGTGTTCCGTCACTTATGGGAGCACACTGCGTATGAGAACCGCCGACCTCGCAGGTTGCGACGGCGCGGGCCATTAAAGGCGGAAACGATCGAACATGGACTACCTTTTCGAGACGGGCCCGCTGATCACCGAGCCAGACGCACTTGCACAGATCGCCGATCTAGGCCTCCACGGCCTGGCCTTCGACCAGGACCTGCAAGAAGACGAACCGCTGCACTGGCATGAGTTTGATTCGGTCAGCTTCGTGATCTCGGGAATCGGCAGTTTCGCTGATGAGAGCGGAAACGTGACCCACGTTGGTCCCGGGTGCCGCCTTGAGGCTCCGGCCGGCTGGCTTCATCGCAACCTGGCGGGTCCTGCGTTCCGAGTCGTCCTCGGTACCGATCTCCCTGGTAATCAGTGGACCGCGCCGATCAACAAGGACCCCGCCGAACGGCCCGCCTTCCTGCCAATCTGACGGCAAACCCTGCCCCCGAACGCCGGTCGTGAGTGCAATTGTGAGAGTGTGCGCTGCGAGTACTACTAATGGTAGCATCAAAGTATGAAAGTCAGCGTCAGCCTCCCCGAAGAGGACGTTGAGTTCCTCGATGCCTACGCCGATTCCCAGGGAATCACCTCCCGCTCCGCCGTGCTCCACAAGGCGGTGCGACTCCTCCGCGCATCCGGACTCGGAGGTGCCTATGAGGACGCTTGGCTGGAGTGGGCTTCTGAGAGCGAGGCCGAGCTGTGGAACGTAACGGTCGATGACGGTCTCACCTGATGCACCGAGGCGAGGTGCGCCTGGTCGACCTGGACCCCGTGCGCGGTAGTGAGGCCAGCAAGCGCCGTCCGGCAGTGATCGTCAGCAACGACGGAGCCAACAGCACTGCCGAACGTCTTGGGCGAGGTGTTCTCACTGTGGTGCCGGTGACCTCGAAGACCGATCGCGTGTACCCGTTCCAAGTTCTCCTGCCCGCATCGAGGACCGGGATGCGTCAGGATTCGAAAGCTCAAGCTGAACAGGTAAGGGCGGTGGCGGTTGAACGGATCGGAGGATTGATCGGTGAGCTGCCCCCGGACTTGGTGGCGGCCTTGGACGAGGCGATACGACTTCATCTCGCGCTCTGACCCTCCAGCGGGGCCCGCCCCACGTAGCGCTGCCGGCTCCAGGTCATGGCCAGAGCGTGTTCAGTAGGGGGTATCGAGGGAAGGGTACGCAGAGTCGGATCACAATGCGCTGCATGGTCTCCCCGAATGACAATCTGATTCCGTTGACGAAGGCGAACATCCGGTCTTCGTGGGCGATCCGTGCGCGTGGCAACGGTAAAAGGTGGTGAAAATCGGTTAGCGGCGGTCAGTCGACAAATTGTCCGTGACCAGCGACGTTCTCCACCTTCACGGCCTGACCATCATTTTGAGTACCTACTCAAGTGGGATCACCGTATGGCAAGTTGCTTGTGCGAGCGTCCAGGTCATCGGCTGGGGTCCATCTGCCCGCACCGTGATGGCCACACCTCGTTCGTCGTAGCTTTCGCCGCCTCTTCATAACGTGTCCCCAATCGCCGGCTCGAGGTCATAGTCGACATGTGGTCAGTACTCGATGTCGAGGGCGTAGCGAAGTGCTCGATCGAACGCAGCGCGCTTCTCGAGTTCTAAGCGTCCGACTGGGTGTTCGGCCAGCAATGCTTTCGGCAACGTCACAATGTTTTCGCACGTGATCACACTCGCATCCGGGAGTCCTTCCTCCGTTCCCATGGCGATCTCTGAGCGAATCCCACGAAATGTGCGCGTGATCGGTGCGCATGTCACCGCTGAGAGGACGTCGATTGCCGCGTCACGGGTCACGACGCGCACAGGGCGCCGACCTGCGGGAGCGCCGAGGTCCGCCCACGCAATGTCTCCTCGTCAGCACGACGCAAGTCTTCAGCGTCGAGCACGGCAATGGCTCAATTGCGGAGCAGCTCCGAACGGCTGGTCCCTCGCTCGGACGCCGGGTGATCCAGGCGGGCCACAAGGTCATCATCCAGCTGCACGAGCACCTCACGTCGGCTCATGGACCATATGGTCCAACAGGAGTCTCAAAGGGCGCTTGGGATGTTCTTGTCTTCGAGAAGTGCATCTTCGCTCGAGGCCGAGAAGTACCGGCGCCGGAAAGGGCTGTGCTGTCGCCAGTTGGGGGGGCCAAGAACTGTCGAACGGAGGCTCGCTGGGCCAGGCCACGGAGGCCGCCGGCGCTGCAAAGTGCGCCTTGCGCGTTTGAAGCACCGCCTCACAATTGCCCGGGCGACGCTCTCCATCGGTCCAGAGTCTCCAAGCTCTGAGCCTCTCAAGCCAGAAGTTCGGTTCAAGCGAGAACACCGTCTTCGACCTACGCCGCCGACACTAGAGCGCATACCTGAACGCGAGACTCCAAGTTCCAGCCGGTGTTCAGGGCGCCCATGCGCTCGCTTCGGTGCCTACACGGCTTGCGACGGGGTGACAGGTATCGACAGAATCTCGCGTGACTTACGCACCAGCGCCAATGCGTGGTGGCCGACGATCGAGGCGATGATGAGCGCGACGGCGGGATCGAGCCAGTTGAGACCTTGTGTGGCAAGTATCACTCCTCCGGAGACGGCAACTCCTGCGGCTGTCGCCGCATCAGCGGCGATGTCGAGGAGGACGGCTCGCATCGCCAAATCGGCGCCGGCGTCGTCTCCGTCGTCCTCATCTCCCCTGAGAATGATGGCACCGATAAGCATGATCACTGCAGCAACAGCACTGACGACGAGCATCGGAAGTCCGTGCACCCGGGGAGTTCCAGTCTCCAACCGGTATGCCGAGCTCGTCGCCACCAGGATCGACAGTACCAACAGCCAGCCGCCGTTGATCAGGGCAGCAACTGCAGTCGCCGTTGGGTATCCATCCGGTCGGTCAGAGCTGCCTGGTCGTTGCGACAACCAGAAGGCCACCAGCGCCACTCCGATTGCCGCGGCATCAGCCAGATAGTCGACTCCTTCAGCCAACATGCCGATTGAATGAGCGGCACTACCCACCACGACGAGGACCCCGATGAGGGCGACGTTGATCATGAGAGCGATCGACAATCGCAAAGTTCTGCTCATAGGTCGTCCTTAGTGTTCACCAACACTGAGGAATTGAGTCTTACGTGCATCCAGTCCCGTACTTTGGTGTAGGCGAAGGAGCAGTTAGCCACCGGAACTGTCGGCCATCGCCACGACTCTGGCGAACAGCGTGAGGTCAATGAATTGGCGGCGGCGACGTCCGCTAGGTCAGGTTCGGACCTTCGGCTCGGACCCGGGTCACGCTCTCCATCGAGGTACGCAGCTCGCGAAGCCAGGAGGTCTCCTTCTGTCCCACGAAGCGCACACACCAGGCCAGCGCCTCGCTCCGGCTTTTGGCTACCCCGGCGGCCAACAGCGTGTCGAGCACCTCGCGCTCGTTGATGCGAAGGCGGGTCATGACGGGGACGCCCAGGCTTGTGAAGACGGTTGTGGCTTCACCGGTTGCCACGCCCCATGCCACCAAACGTCCAGTGGCCGGTTGCACCCGTTCGGCTATCTCCATGCGGGCCGCCCGGGTGGCCTCGCGGAATGCGACCGGTTCGCCATCGCCGGGGCCGGAGGCGGCGAGGGTGCCGACGATAAGGATCTCGTCATCGTCGACTGTGAGAGCGGGCGGTCCCTCGAACCAGCCGCCGGGGATCATGGGATGGACAAGGGCAATGATCTTCGCTTGGTCTTGGGTTGTAAGCATAATTACAACATTACTACCTTGGCCATAGCGATCATTCAAGAGGATTCCAAGGCGGACCTGCAGAAATTTCTGGCTCTCCCTCGGATACTGACTCACTCGAGGTTGACACGGGGGAATTCGAGGAAGGTGGGGAAGTCAACTGGCTCCCTTGGGCCATGGTCATGTCCGCACTTCGCCTTACGTGCCACTCACCGCCAGTACCCTCCGATCCATGACCACGGACATCGAAGCGACCGCCCGGAGTATCCACGATGTCCTTCGCTCGCCACCGACGAATTCGCCAGTCGCTCGGGTGCTATCAGCAAAGGGGACAATCGCCTTCGGTCGCCTTACTCCGTCGGGTGCACCCGACGAATTGACCACGGCGCCCCACCTGGTGACGAGGTGACGGCGGCCACTGTCCGCTTCTCCCACCCTGGCGGTGACCCGCATGTATCCGATGCCGTGCCGAGCGGCCGAGGCATGGCCGTCAAGCCGTCGACTCAGGGCGGGGCCCACGACTTGGTCGGCGTTAGTTCGCCTGCTTTTCTGGTTCGCGACGGTGCCTCTTTCCTCGAACTGCTGGCCGCCCGGGCCCCTGAGCCAGTGATGGGTGCACCCGACCCGGACGCCATGCTGGCCTTCATCGGAGCTCACCCAGAGTCAGTGTCCGCCGGAGTGGCCCCGGACGACGATGACGAGATTCTCCAACCCCGCAGAGCCACCTATGGCCTGAGCTACGCCGCCCGAACGTCCCCCTGACGTACACCCATTGCGGGAAGGTTTGGTCGTGTGCACGGGAAGAGGACGCAGCGAGAGTGGAACGTGTGCGGTGGCTACCGGATCGTGGCGGGAGGTACTGCTCTTCCACTCGAACACCGCTGGACAATGCCCGGTGTTCCGGCTCACGGCCGGCACCCTCAATTGTGCCCGGTATCCACTGCAAGAGTGGCCAACTGGCGGACGACGAACGACGGTCGCCACGTCGGCCGGTCATCGACCAGTCGCAGGTCCGGGAAGTGCCGGAGCACGGCCGGCACCACCACCTGGGCCTCCAGCCGTCCGAGGGCCGAGCCCAGGCAAACATGCAGCCCGCGCCCAAAGGCCAGGTGGCGGATGGACTCGCGGTGGATGTCGAAGCGATCCGGGTCGTCGTACTGCGCCGGGTCCCGATTGGCCGAGCCGAGCAGCAGCCGGACCGGCGTACCAGGCTCGATCACGGTGTCCTCGATGGTGACAGGCTCGTCGGGCCACCGTCCTCCACCGGAGGCCACCTGAAGAGGTCCGAAAAAGCGGAGCACCTCTTCGATCGCACCCGGCACGACATCAGGGTTGTTCCTGACTTCGTCGGTCTGGTCGGGATGGGAGAGCAGCAGCCAGAGCGCCGTCGAGATGAGACTGGCCGTCGTGTCGTGCCCGGCAAGCAGGATGAGCACGATCATCGACAGGAGTTCTTCGCGATGCAGTGCCTCGCCGTCCTCTTGTTGAGCTGCGATGAGCCCGGATATCAGATCGTCGCCCGGGTGGCGTCGGCGTTCGTCCACCAGACCGCCGGCGTAGGTCAAGAATTCGTCGGCAGCCTCGCCGGCCGCCGGAAGGAGTTCGAACTCGAGGGGGAGCTCGTCGACCGCGGTGATGGCATGGGTCCACCGGTGCAGAAGTTCCTGGTCGGTGGCGGGTACATCGAGCAGGTCGGTCACGCCCATGATCGGGATCGGCCAGGCGATCTCCTCGAGTACGTCGAAGGTCCGGTGATCGTCGAGGGCATCGAGGACCCCGTCGATGATGGCACCGATGCGCGGCCGGAGCGCTTCGATGCGCCGCGAGGTGAAGGCCTGGGCCACCAGCCCGCGTACCCGGGTGTGCTGGGGTGGGTCGATGAAGAGAAGGGAGTGCTCGGAAAGCAGGTACATCGATGGCGGGGCCCCGGCTGCGAACACTTCTCGCCACGGTGATGGCGTCGCCACACCGAAGCGCCGGTCGCGCAGCACCCGGTCGATGTCCTCGTAGCGGGAAAGGACGATGCCGATCTCCTCGTGGCTGAAGACGGGCGCCTTCTGACGCAGAGCCCGGTACCAGGGGAGGGGGTCGGCGCGGAAGACCAGATCGCGAGGATTCCAATCGGCAGGGTCCAGGTCGCTCGGGGGTTCATCCATGGCCTCAGGATCCCACACCGCCTGATCCAGGGTGTCGACGTCTCCATCGACGATGCAGCTTCGTCGAGGCATCAGAATGCCCGTCGTCCAGCGGACCCGCGGTGGTACCTTCCAACGAGGGCATGGTGACGAAAGTGAGCGTGCGCCTGGTGCTAGAGGGGCGCAGACGCCGAGCAGTGCAGGGGGAAGTTCATGGTCAAGGCAGAAATAACGTGGGAACAGTTTGAGGAGCTAGTCCTGGCTGGTGGAGGACATGATGCTGCTGTGGCCGACACCCGGAAGCTGCGCGCCGGCGACGCCGGGTCTGCTTTCCGAGTAGCCGCACTCGCTCTCTTCGCGGCGGTGGTAGCTCCCGAGCCGCTGGTCGACATCTACGACGGTCTGTGTGAGGGTTGGCTCGGTGCCGCTCCCGTCGGACCTGATGTTGGTGCCCAGGCCGCGCCCGGTGTCGTGTCAAATGAGCTGTGGGACGGTTTGCAAGACCTGGTGTTCGACCCTGACGCCGGTCGAGATCCGGCCGATATCACGGCGCGAACTGCGGCCCTCACCGAGCATCTTTCGCCCGGGTTCCATGCCCGTGTTGCGACGATGGCCCTTCGCTACCCCGGCGTCGCCGAAGCGGCAGCCAGCGGCGTGCCGCCCCGTTTCACCCTGGATGACCTAGCGCACTGCCCCACCGACTCGCTGGGCGGGTCGCTGCACAGCTTCGTGGTCGACAACGGTTTCGACCTCGAGGTGCTTGACCGTGATTCCCTCGGCCTGACCGATCTGCCGTACCCGCTCGACTACCTGAATGTCCGCATCCTGCAGTGCCACGACATCTGGCACATGGTTGCCGACCACAAGACATCGGGCCTGCACGAGGTTTCGGTTTCGGGATTCCAGATGGCTCAATTCGGACACCAGTACTCCTCGATGTTCCTCGGCATGGTGTTGGCCAAAGTGGCCTTTACGGCGCCTGACGCGTTCGCCTTCACGCTCGACACGATCCTCACCGGCTATCGGCATGGACGCCAGACGCCGCCGTTGTTGGGTGTGGAATGGGAGTCGCTGTGGGACCGCCCTGTTCCCGACATCCGCCAGTCCCTCGGCGTCACCCCCTATGAGTCGCCGTATCCGGCGTGGATTCTCGAGGAGATGAAGGGCGTCCCGGCCCGTACTGCCTGAGGGGCCCTCCTGATCGTCCCGTCACGGGCTACTTGAGAATGTTGACGGCTCGGGAGATCACCAGGGCTACGGTCAGCAGGGATGCCAACGACTGGCCCATCATCAGCACCTTTGTCCTCGACGTCAACGGCATGGTGTCTGTGGGGCTGAATGCGGTGGCGTTGGTGAACGACACATAGAGGTAGTCGATGAATTTCGGTGCCCATCCGGGGGACGCCTCAGGCACGGACATCTGAGGGAACAGGAAATCGGGCTCGCGGTGGTTTTCGAGCATCCGAGCCGTCACCCCACCGCGATCGAGCTCCCAGTACCAGAGCCCGAAGACGATCACGTTGGTGATCCATACGGGGACGGACGCAAACACCAGCGCCCGGCCGCCGGATACGTGGCTGTCGAGAAGTGCGCGGATGAGCTCGCCCAGGGCGACGACATTGGCCACGGTGATGACAGCGATCATGGCGAGTGACAGGAGGCGGAGGTTCGACTCGGCCCGGTCCACCCGGTGCGGGTTGGCGATGAGGAGGGCAACCAGCAGCACGCATTCGAAGGCGGGAACGAGCCACCTCGGACCGAGACCATGGATCAGAGTCGTCGGGAGGACGACCTGCAGGCCGATGGCGATCATCACGGCCACGACCGGCGGCCATCGGGACTCCTCGCCGGAGGGCACCCCCCACGCGGCATCTCCGATCGGCGGGCGCGCAGCGCTCGACGCCGGGAGCGCGTTTCCATGTCCGGCTGCGGTCGGCTTGGCGGGGATCTCGGTCATCTGGAGCCAACCGTAGCCAATCGACACGCCGAAATCGCGGTGGGGTGGCGCCTCAGTCGAGGACGGAGAAGGTGATGCCGGCGGCCTGCAACCGGCTGCGCAGGGCGGGACCCATGGCCGACGCCGTGGTGACTTGGCCGGCAGTTTCCGGCAGGTCGTCGGTGGCCAGGCACAGTGCTGCCTCGCTGATCATCTTGGACGTCTCCGAGTATCCGGGGTCGCCTCCGGCCACTTCGGTCGTGATGGTCCGCCCGCCACCCTCACCGACGAATCGGA
This sequence comes from Acidimicrobiaceae bacterium, assembly GCA_043784065.1. Taxonomy (GTDB): domain Bacteria; phylum Actinomycetota; class Acidimicrobiia; order Acidimicrobiales; family RAAP-2; genus Bog-756. Next base: position 13,668 of record JAYVYR010000161.1, on the reverse strand, counting down.
CCCGGAACCAGGCCTTGCCCCGCTGCTCGGGAGTGGGCCCGCTTCCCGGCGGGCGGAGCCGCGCGAGGACCCGACGGACCGGAGGAATCTGTGCGGCGGCAAACAGTGCACCGATCCCGCCGAGGGTGGCCACCGTGGCCACGGCGCCGTCGGTGGCCATGAAATGCGAATAGGTGAAGTCCGGCCCGTAGCGGGGGAGTTGGCGGGCCGACTCGGCCACGATCAGCGGGTCGATGGTCGGCATCGGCACTACCCACCAGCCGGTCGACGCGTCGCGTCCGACATTGCCGGTGACGACGTTCACCTTGCGGCCCACGGGCTCCAGTTCGACCTGGCGTCGGATGGCGTGGGTGGTCCGACCCTGGCGCATCCGGCTCATGATCTCGAGAGCGGAGGCCGCCGTTCCGCCGGAGAATGTCCCCTTCATCTTCGCGTAGCCCCGGACGGTAATAGGGACGCCTTCGGGAAGGTGGTCGACGGTGAACTGGGTTCCGAGATCGTGGGGCACCGAATCGAAGCCGCACGCATGGATGAGGCGGGCACCGGTGGCCGCCGCCCGCTCGTGGTGCTTCAGGTAGGTGAGATCGGCGAACTCGGGTTCGCCGGTGAGGTCGAGGTAGTCAGTACCGGTGTCGGCACAGGCGGCCACCACCGGGTCACCGTGCAGGATGTAGGGACCCACGGTCGTGATCAGCACCCGACAACGTCCTGTCATGGTCCGCAGCCCGATCGGGTCGGTGGCATCCACAGTGATCGCGTCGAATCGTCCGCCGGTTCGGGTGACGAGCTGGTTGAGTTTGGCCTGGTTGCGGCCGGCCACTGCCATGGTCACCGCTGAGGGTGCATTGGCCGCCAGGTAGTCGGCGATCAGACCGCCGGTGAACCCGGTGGCTCCCAGCAGGACAATGTCGAACGTTCGGGATTCGGTGGGCATGGTCGGATGCTAGCGACCAGCGGCCCTGGGGGTCCCGGAAGCTGTCAGCGGGCGGTGATGTACTCCATCAGCTCGTTGCGGTCCTTCTCCAGCTCGCCGATGCGAGTTTTCACCACATCGCCGATGCTGATGATGCCGGCCAGGTGGCCGTCGACAACGACGGGCACGTGGCGGATCCGCTCCTCGGTCATCAGGTTCATGACCGCATCGACGCTGGCGTCGGGCGAGCACAGGTGGACCTTGACCGACATCACTGTGTGCACCGGCTGGTCCATCATGTCGCCGCGGAGCTCGCTCAGGCAGCGCACCACGTCACGCTCGGAGAGGATCCCCTCGATCGTCCCGTCGCCGGGCGAGACCACCAGCGCACCGACCCGGTGGCGCACCAGTTCGGCCACTGCAGTGCCGAGGGTGGCGGTCCGAGGGATTGTGGCCACCACGTCGCCCTTGGCCTCGAGGATCGTGGATACGAGCATGCAGCCTCCCCTTCCGGGCCGGGGGTCGCCCGCCGGTCTTGGAACGACCTCCGAGCGGAGGCCGTGACGCCATCTTCGCACCGGACCATGCCGAAGGGAACTCATTTGTGTGACGGTCGCGTTGCGCCGACGGGTCGGTTGGACCGCCAGGGGGGGTAGTGGGCCCGCCACCCGTTGCGCTACCAGTGACCCGCAGTTAGGAATTTGTTTGTGTTGAGTTGCCGCGCCGCGTGGTTTAGCCTTCCCCGCCAACGGGTTATAAGCAGCTGAATTCCCGGTGAACGAATGATGTGCCCCAGCTGCCCGAGCGAAGTGGATGACGGATGAAATCAGAGGACAGGTTCAAGGGATCCTTCCGGAAGGTTGCACGGGTTGTCGTCCTGGCGGCCGGCTTGATCGCCGCCGGCTGTAGCTCGGGTTCGAGTGGGACGGCGCCACCAACATCGGCCGGCCAGACCACGGCCACCTGGGCTGAAGCGCCGCAGACGCCGCCGAACTTCATCTTCCCCTTCACCAGCCTCGCTTTCTTCAGCGTCTCCAACACCACCCAGTTCCAATACCTCATGTACCGGCCGCTCTACTGGTTCGGCCAGGGCACCACGCCGAACCTGAACTCCACGCTGTCGCTGGCTGCCAACCCGACCTACTCGGCTGATTCCAAGTCGGTGACGATCAACCTCGACAATTACAAGTGGTCGAACGGTGAGACGGTGACTAGCCAGGACATCGTGTTCTGGATGAACATGCTCCATGCTCAGAAATCCAACTGGGCCGGATACGCGCCGGGCACCTTGCCGGACAACCTTCAGAGCATCACCGTCAACAGCCCCACCCAGCTGACCATGACGATGACCGCACCGGTGAACAGTTACTGGTTCACCTACAACGAGCTATCGCAGATCACCCCCATGCCCAATGCCTGGGACGTGACCGCAACCGGTGGCGCGGCCAACTCGGGCGGATGCGCCGCTGCCGCCTACGGGACCGCTGATACCGCCTGTACCGCTGTCTACACCTTCCTGGAGAGGCAGGCTGGCTATGACCCGGCCAACCCGAAGGCCACTAACAACTCACTGTCCACGTACGCCACCAACCCGCTGTGGCAGGTCGTCAATGGTCCCTTCCATCTGACCAAGTTCGATGCCAGCGGCAATATCACCATGGAGGCCAACTCGAGCTACTCCGGCCCGGTCAAGCCCACCATCAAGACGTTCAAAGAGCTGCCCTACACGTCGGACTCCGCAGAGTTCAACGCCCTGGTGGGCGGCAAGGTCGACGTTGGCTACCTACCCACTGCCGACGTGACGTCACCCACTTCCAACGCCCTGGTGGCGGGCCCGAACAACCCCCGACTGTCCGGCACCTACAACCTGGACCCGTTGTACACCTGGGCCATCAACTACTTCCCCTACAACTTCACCTCCCAGGGTGACTCCGGGAATGCCGGCGCCATCTTCAGCCAGCTCTACTTCCGCCAAGCCGTCCAGCTCCTCGTCGACCAGCCGCTGTACATCAGCAAGATTGACAAGGGCTACGGAGTGGGAACGTTCGGTCCTGTTCCCTCCGAGCCGTCTAACCCGTTCGTGTCGGCAGAGGTGAAAAACAACCCGTACCCCTACAACCCGTCGAAGGCGATCTCGCTGCTGAAGGACCACGGCTGGAACGTCGTACCCAACGGGACGAGCACTTGCGCCAGCCCGGGCACCGGCGCCAACCAGTGCGGCGCCAACGTACCAGCGGGGGCGAAGCTCTCCTTCGACCTGCCGTACGCGTCGGGCTCGGGCAACCTCACCCAGCTGATGAACGCCGAGAAGGCCTCGTGGTCCTCAGCCGGGATCAATATGAGCCTGTCTCAGCAATCGTTCAATACCGTGCTCGGCAACTCGACGCCGTGTACCGGATCGACGTGCAGCTGGGAGCTCGGCAACTGGGGCGCCGGATGGATCTTCTCGCCGGACTACTACCCGACCGGTGAGCCGATCTTCCAGACCGGTGCCGCCTCCAACTCGGGCAGCTACTCCGACTCGACCAACGACGCCTACATCCTGGCCACCAACACCACGCAGGCACCGCTCACCCAGTACGAGAACTACCTGGCCGAGCAGCTGCCGGTCATCTACCAACCCAACACCGTGACCTCGCTCACGGAGATCGCCAAGGGCCTGACCGGCGTCACGCCGCAGAGTCCGCTGTGGGCCCTGAACCCGGAGACCTGGCGGTTCAACGGGTGAGTCGGTCGGCGGGCGCACGCCGCCCGTCATTCTACCAACGTAGGGACGGGGCGCAGAGCCCCCGGGTCCGGAGCACCATCCGGGTCCGGGGGCTCTCCCACGGGGACGAGCGTTCGGGAGGAAGCCGGGGTGACTGAGGACCGATGACCGGGTACATCATCAGACGACTGGGCCAGGCACTGATTGTGATCTTTGGGGTCGTGCTGCTCACGTTCCTCCTTGCTCAGTTCATCCCCGGAGGCGAGGCCCGTGCGGTACTCGGCTCCAAGGCGACGGCCACGACGATCGCCCAGTTCAACCGGCGGAACGGGTTCGACGCCCCGCCGCTACTCCAGTTCTGGCGGTACCTCGACGGCATCGTCCACGGCCAGCTGGGCTACTCCTACAAGTACAACCAGGGCGTCACGCAGGTGATTCTGCAGCGGCTGCCGAAGACGCTGACCCTGGTGACCGCTTCGGTCATCCTGGCCTTGGCCATCGCCATTCCTCTCGGCATCCTCCAGGTGATCCGACGCAACAAGCCCATCGACTACGCCGTCACCGGCGCCTCGTTCTTCTTCTACGCAATGCCCGACTTCCTGGTCGGGACGTTGCTCATCATCTTCTTCGCCTTCGACCTCAAGTTGTTCCCGGTGTCCCCGCCCACCGACGCCTCAGCATGGGCCGTCTTCACCGACCCCGGGGCATTCGCTCTCCCGATCATCACCCTGTGCGTGACGAGCATTGCGTCTTTCAGTCGCTACATGCGGTCTTCGATGATGGACGCCATGGCCGAGGACTACATCCGCACGGCCCGGGCCAAGGGGGCGAGCAACCAGCGTGTCCTCTACGGCCACGCCCTCCGTAACGCGCTCATCCCGATCCTGACGCTGCTCGGCCTGTCCCTGCCGGCCATCGTCAGCGGCGCCCTCATCGTGGAGAACGTCTTCAACTATCCGGGCATGGGCCTTCTGACCGTGCAGGCGGCGTTCAACGTCGACATCCCCGTCGTCCTCGGCACCACGCTGGTGATCACCATCGCCACGGTGCTCGGGTCACTTGTGGCCGACGTCCTCTACGCAGTGGCCGATCCTCGGATCCGCCTGGGGAGCAGCTGACATGGAGACACCCCCCGACGGCCACTTCGACCCGGTCTTCGACGACGTGGAGGCTGAAACGGCCCTACCCATCGGACACGGTGAGTTCATACGGGTCGGGCCTGTCTCCGAGCAGGACCGGCGTGTCCCCGAAGGTGGCGAGGCCCAGTCCTCTGGGGGCAACCTCCGCCGGATGGCCCGGGTCTTTTCCGAAAACAAGCTCGCCGTAGTCAGCCTCGGCGTCATCGTCTTCTTCGTGCTGTTCTGCTTCGTCGGCCCCCACGTCTATCCGACCAACCAGACCAACGCCCAGAACGCGCTGCAGGGCTCGACACAGAACTCGCCGCCGGGTAACGGGAACCCGCTCGGTACCGACGAGACTGGCTTCAACATCCTCGGTCGACTCATGTTCGGCGGGCAGGCATCGCTGATCGTGGGTCTGCTTTCGGCCCTGGTGGCGACCATCTTCGGTACGTTGTGGGGGGCCATCTCGGGGTTCTTCAGCGGTTGGCTCGACTCGCTGATGATGCGGGTGGTCGACGTCCTCCTCTCGATCCCGGTCCTCTTCCTGCTGATCGCCTTGGTCACCATTTATCACTCGTCCGAAGTCCTGCTCATTCTGGTAATCGCCTTCGTCAGCTGGCTCGTTCCCGCGCGGCTCATACGAGGGGAGACCCTGTCGCTCCGGACGCGCGAGTACGTGCAGGCCGTGCGGGTTATGGGTGGCGGAAGCAACCGGATCATCAACCGCCACATCATTCCCAACGCGGTCGGTACGATCGTGGTGTTCGCCACGTTCCAGGTGGCCGACTCCATCCTCCTGCTGGCCGCCTTGGGCTACCTGGGCCTCGGGGTGCCGGCTCCGAACACCGACTGGGGCACAATGCTCTCCAACGGTGTGAACGCGGCAGGCAATGGCTACTGGTGGCAGATCTACCCTGTCGGACTCTGTATCGTCCTCGTGGTCATCGGCTTCAACTACGTTGGCGACGCTCTGCGCGACTCGCTCGAGGTGCGGCTGCAGCAGCGCTGAGCAGCAGCCGCATCGACGCTCGGGCTCAGCCGGAGGCCGAATCCCGGGCGGGCGACAGGTTGACCGGGGTCTGCAGCGGGAAGTGGCAGGCGGCCAGGTGGCCGTCGCCGAAGTCCTGCATCGCCGGCTCCTCCTCCAGGCAGCGGGGCTGCACAGCAGGGCACCGGGTATTGAAACGGCAGCCTTTCGGCGGGAACATCGATGACGGCAGCTCGCCCTCAACGCGCACCGGGTCGGTAGCCCGGGACCGGGCGATGCCGACGTCGGCCACCGGGACGGCGGTGAGCAGGCCCAGGGTGTAGTGGTGGGCCGAGCGCTCGTAGACAGCAGAGGCCGGACCGAGTTCGACCAGCTTGCCGAGATACATGACCCCGATCGTGTCGGCCATGTAGCGAACGACGGCCAAGTCATGGGAGATCATCAGGTAGGTCAGGCCGTGGCGGGCCTGGAGGTCCTTCATGAGATTCAGGATCTGGGCTTGGATGGACACGTCGAGGGCGGATACCGGCTCATCGGCCACGATCAGTTTGGGGTCGAGGGCCAGGGCGCGGGCTAGGCCGATGCGTTGGCGCTGACCGCCCGAGAACTCGTGGGGATATCTCTCCACAGCGGAGCGGCTGAGCCCCACCTCGTCGAGCAGGGACCGGACCTTCTCCTGCTGTCCCGCAGCGTCACCCACCCTGTTGACCTTCAGAGGCTCGCGGATGATGGTGCCGACCCGCATGCGCGGGTCGAGCGAGGCGTAGGGGTCCTGGAACATCAATTGCAGATCGCGCCGGTGGCCACCCAGGCTGCGCCCACGCATGCTCGAGAGCTCGACTCCCTGGAACCGGATCGACCCTGCGTTGGCCTGCTCGAGGGCGACCAGCAGGCGGCCGATAGTCGTCTTGCCGCAGCCAGACTCACCGACCAGGCCGAAGGTCTCGCCCCGGCGGATCGAGAAACTCACCCCCGACACGGCTTTGACCGACCCCACCTGGCGGCGGAACACCCCGCCGGCCATGACGGGGAACTCCTTCACCAGGTCGCTGACCTCCAGAATGGGCGCTGACTCCCGAGCAGCCTCGGTCACGACGATAGAGTTGGCCGAGGCATGGATCTCGACGTTCGGCGGACCGGCGTCGGGGTCGACGGGGTGGAAGCAGGCGAACCGGTGGGGAATGCCGGCCAGGTCGCCGCCTCCGGACAGCTCGGGCTCCACGGCCCGGCATTCGTCGGTGGCGAACTGGCAGCGGGGGGCGAACCGGCAGCCCACGATCTCCTTGGACAGGTCGGGTGGGAGGCCGGGGATGGACAGCAAACGTTCGTCGCGTCGCTGATCGATCTTGGGCACCGACGCCAACAGCGCCTGACTGTAGGGATGACGGATGCGGCTGAATAGCTCGCCGGTCTCGGCTTCCTCGGCCACTTTGCCGGCGTACATGACGACGACCCGGTCGGTGCGCCCGGCGATCACGCCCATGTCATGGGTGATGAGGATGACGGCCATCTGGAGCCGCTTACGCAGGCCGTCGATGAGATCGAGGATCTGCGCCTGAATGGTGACGTCAAGTGCGGTGGTGGGCTCGTCAGCGATGAGCAGCTTGGGCTCACAGGCCAGTGCCATGGCGATCATGACGCGTTGACGCAGGCCACCGGAGAGCTCGTGGGGGTACTGGTCGAGCCGCTCCTCGGGCTGGGGCATCTCCACCTGGCGAAGCACCTCGAGCGCCCGCTCGCGGGCCTGATGGCGGTTGACGTCCCGGTGGAGCAGAACCCCCTCGGCGATCTGGCGCCCGATCGACATCGTCGGGTTGAGGGCCGTCATCGGGTCCTGGGGGATGAGGGCGACCTCGTCGCCCCGCACGGCCCGCATCTCCCGCTCGTCGAGGCCGGCCAGGTCGCGTCCTAGTAGCGTCACCGAACCGCCTGTCACGTGCCCGTTCGCAGGCAGCAGGCGCATGATGGACAGGCCGGAGGTGGACTTGCCACAGCCGGACTCGCCGACCACGCCCACGCACTCGCCCTCATCTACGTCGAACGAGACGCCAGCCACGGCCACCACCGAACCGGACCGCATGCGAAACTCGGTTCGGAGGTCGCGTACCTGCAGGACGGGAACCATCGGCAGAGTGTAGCTAAGCCCTCGGTTGGCCAACAGGAGGGCCAGGGGTCGACCGGGCGCCCATGCGGACGGCTCGGTCGATCCTCAGGCGGTCAGACGGTGACTTCGGTCTGCAGGAGTTCGCTCGCCTCGATGAACTCCTCGACCATGGAGAACACCACGTCCTTGGCCTTGCGAACTGTTGTGGCCCGTCCGATGACCTGCCCACATGGGTTGAAGTTCACGTCCTTGGCCTGCTCGGGATAGCGGTGACCACGCGACACGGCTTCGATGGCCACCATCATCTGGAGCGGCATGGGTAGCGGGTCGGGGGTGTCCTCGGCCTCCCAGGCATCGGTCCAATCGTTGCGGAGCATCCGACACGGCTTGCCGGTGAACGACTTGGAACGGACCGTGTCGCGGCTGGAGGCGGCCAGGTAGGTCTCCATCTGCTTGGGCGGGATATCGGCTTCCTCGACAGTCAGCCACAGCGTGCCCGACCACACACCTTGGGCGCCGAGGGCCATGGCCGCCGCCATCTGGCGCCCGCTGCCCACGCCGCCGGCGGCCAGCACCGGGATCGGGGAGACGGCATCGATGACCTCGGGCCAGAGCACGATGCTGCCGACATCACCCGTATGGCCGCCGCCTTCTGATCCCTGACAGATGATGAAGTCGAGGCCGGCCGCCTTGTGGTTCAGCGCGTGCTTGACCGACCCGGCGAGAGCCCCGATGAGGAGCCCGGCGCCCTGGACCTTTTCGACGACGTCCGTTGGAGGAGTGCCCAGGGCATTGGCAATCAGCTTGACATTCGGGTGCTTGAGGGCGACGTCGATGAGCCCGGCGGCGTGGGCGGCAGTCCAGCCGATCATCCCGTTGGAGGTGCGCTCGTCGACAGGGATCTCCGGTACTCCGTGATCGGACAGGATCTTGAGGGCGAACTCCTTGTGCTCAGCGGGCACGAGGCCACGGATCTGGGCCTCGAGCTTGTCGGGGTCCATCTCATCCATACCCTCGTACTTGGCCGGGATGACGATGTCCACGCCGTAGGGCTTGTCGCCCACGTGCTCGTCAATCCAGGTCAGCTCGACCTCGAGCTGCTCGGGATTGAAGGCGATGGCACCGAGGACTCCGATGCCGCCGGCGTTGGTCACCGCGGCGACGACATCGCGGCAGTGGGTGAAGGCGAAGATGGGGAACTCGATGCCGAGTCGGTCGCAGATCTCTGTATGCATGGCTGTGTCTCCTGGTGAGTAAATGAGTGGGTACGTGAAAGGCGGTTGTCAGTCGGACGCGGTACGGACAGAGGTGGCGGCCGTCGGAGTGTCGAGGGCGCCGGTCGGCAGGCCGACCAACGCGGCGATGCCGCGCAGCGCCAGATGGTCGGGCACGGTGGCAGGGTCGAGGCGCTTCTGCAGGGCGAGCCCGGTGAGGAGAGCCTTCACGAGAACGGCGAGTTCGGCGGGTGTGCAGGTCGGCTCTGCGCCAACCACGGTCGTCCATCCCTCGAGCTGGCGGGCGCTGTAACGAAGTGCCTCGGCATTGCGGAACCGGAGGATGTCGGCCACCTCCGGGTCACGTGCAGCGCGGAGCCACAGCTCATGCTCGAGCACCGGCCATCGTGCGGCCTGATCGCTCGACGTGCCCGACACATTGCTCCACACTGCTGCCAGCTGTCCGGCGGGGGAGTCGCTGACAGCCACCTCAGCAAGAAGCACGGCAAGCACCGAGTCCTTCCACGAGTCGAGCAGCGCAAGAAGGAGGCCCTGCTTCGATCCGAAGTGGGCGTAGACGGCTCCCGACGTGCGCCCGGCGGCCTCCGCGACGGCATCCACCGAAACAGCGTCAATGCCCTGTTCGGCAAAAAGGTCGGCTGCAGCGGCAAGCAGCCTTGCCCGGGTATCGGCCTTTCGCTCCTGCTGTGTTCGCGACATGTCTCTCTGGTCCTCGATCGGAAACAGTACTTATATCGGAAGCGTTATGCAACAGAAACGCAGAGGAGAGCATCGATGGATGAATGGGAGAAATCGACCGGAGTGGTATCAGATCAGATACCACTATTCTGAATTCGGTATCAGATCAGATACCGGCACACCGTGTTTCTGGAATTCGCCCATCTGGCTCCGCTGATCCTCCCCAGAAGAACCGGGCAGACCGCCATTGCGCGTTTGCGCGAGGATCAAACGAGGACGAGGGCACTTGCCCGCTCACAGCTCTAGGGTGAGTTCGTCCCACACACACCACTCGTCCAAGGGAGCACCATGGCCACACCTGAGACCACCCGCAACTCGCTGTACATCGATGGGGCCTGGATCCCGTCCACCGGCACCGGTTCGATCGAGGTCATCGACTCGACCACCGAAGAGGTCATGGGAACGGTGCCCGAGGGCACGACTGAGGACGTCGACAAGGCAGTTGCCGCGGCCAAGGCTGCCTTTCCGGCCTGGTCGGCCAAGTCGGTCGATGAGCGCTCCGCCCTCATGACCAAGGTTGGCGAGGCCCTCGGGGCCCGGATGGACTCGCTTGCCGACTTGATCACCCACGAAGTCGGCATGCCCCATGTGCTGTCCCAGCTCGTGCAGGTGGGCCTCCCGCTCAACTCGTTCGCCAGTGCCGCCCAGGTGGCCGCCGACTTCACGTGGGAGCAGACGGTCGGAAACTCCCTCATCGTCCGCGAGCCCATCGGAGTCGTCGGCTGCATCACTCCATGGAACTACCCGCTGCATCAGATTGCCGCCAAAGTGGCCCCGGCCCTGACAGCCGGATGCACCGTCGTCGTGAAGCCGAGCGAGGTCGCACCGCTCAATGCCTTCGTGCTGGCCGACATCATGGCTGAGGTCGGCGTGCCGGCGGGGGTCTTCAACCTGGTGACCGGATTCGGCCCGGTGGTCGGCGAAGCTATTGCCGCCCACCGGGATGTCGACATGGTCTCCTTCACCGGCTCCACGCGAGCGGGCAAGCGGGTGACCGAAGTGGCGGCTGGCACCGTCAAGCGGGTGGCCCTGGAGCTCGGAGGCAAGTCGGCCAACGTAATCCTGGCCGATGCCGACCTGGCGACGGCCGTGCCCGATGGAGTGGGCAAGTGCTACCTCAACTCCGGGCAGACCTGCAGCGCCCTAACCCGCATGCTGGTTCCCCGGGACAAGCTGGCCGAGGTCGAGGGTTTGGCCCGCACCGCTGCAGAATCGTTCACCCCCGGCGATCCGTTCGACGCGGCGACGCGTCTCGGACCACTTGTGTCCTCTGCCCAGCGTGACCGGGTCCGTAACTTCATCGACAAAGGTATCGGCGAGGGCGCCACGCTGATTACGGGCGGGGCCGAGACCCCGGAGGGTCTCGACAAGGGCTTTTTTGTGGCTCCGACCATTTTCTCCAACGTGACCCGGGATATGACCATCGCTCGTGAGGAGATCTTCGGCCCGGTGCTGGTGATCATTCCTTATGACTCGGAAGACGAGGCTGTCGAGATCGCAAACGACACCGACTACGGCCTGGCCGGCGGAGTGTGGTCCGGCGACACCGAGCACGCCAAGGCTGTCGCCCGTCGACTCCGCACCGGACAAGTGGAAGTCAACGGTGGCTCGTTCAACCCCGCGGCTCCGTTCGGCGGGTATAAGCAGTCAGGCAACGGACGCGAATTCGGTTCGTTCGGACTCGAGGAGTTCCTCGAGGTCAAGGCCATGCAGCTGTAGGACGCACCCAGGACGGGCGGTTTTCCCGGGCAGCGATGCGGTGGGGTCGCACGCGTCGATCACCGGCGCTGTAGTCGTCGGCTCTGACGAGGCGGTGCTGACCGTCGGAGCTAGCGCAGGGTTCACGACTTCAGACCGTCCTTCCAACAACCTTCCGCAATCAATCTCATCACCGGCACCAGTCCGGTGCCTGGCGGCACCGAAGTGCCCACTCCACTAACCGGTGGGCAGACCGGTCAGTGCATCGCCGGGCGTTGAAACCCCCGGACTCAGAGGCCGAACTGGTCCTCCACCAGTCCGAGATGGATGCGCGCCGCGTCCATGTACGTCTTTTCACCGATGAACACGTGCTGGGTGCCGGTGTAGAGGTCGCGGAACGCTCGCTCCAGTCGGGACCCCTCACGGATAGCCGTGGTGCCTGCGGCCAGGTGGGCCCACTGCACGACCTCCCGGCTGGCCTCGGTGGCGTAGGTGGCCGCCACCCGCAGGTCGGCCCGCATCGTCGCTGTCAGCCCGCCCACTTCTTCCACTTGGCGTTCCCCGCTGGCGAAGGTGTCGAGGACAAGTAGGCGGGCGGCCTGCCACATGGCCGTGTGGTGGGACAGCCCCTTCTGAAAGGTGGGCCTGTGCGCCAACGAACCGTCGTCGCCCATCCGCACCTTGGTCTGCGCCAGTTCGGACACGTCGTCCAACATGCTCTTGGCAACGCCCAGGGCCCACGAGGCGTGCCCCGCTGCCGTGATCGGCATGAGGCCCATGTGGAAGGCGGCCGACTTCCCCCGCTCCGGGTTGCGGGTGAACAGTTCGAAGGTGCGCGTTTCCGGAACGAACAGGTCGGTCACGTTGTAGTCGTAGCTGCCAGTGGCCTTCAGACCCTGTACATGCCAGCCATCCGTGAAGACGATCTCCTGGCGGGGGATCACTGCCACCAGCAGCGGCGGGATCCCGTCGTCTCCGACCACCAGTTCGCCGTCAACGGTCGGCATGAACCCTGCCGCCACGTACTCAGCATGTCCCGTGCCCGAGCCGAAGTTCCATGCTCCGGTGATCCGGTAGCCGCCTCCGACCGACGCGCCCATCCCGTTGGGGAAGAACTGGCCACCCACCGTCACATGGTTGTCGTGAGAGGTGAAGACCTCGTCGAAACCCGCGGGCGGGAGGTAAGCGGCGCACGCCGCAGCCGATGGGAGGTTGGCAATGCCGATCCAGCCGAGGGAGCCGTCCTGCCAGGCCAGTTCGATCCATGTGTCGATCATCTCGGCGAAGGACGGTTCGACACCTCCGGCCTCGATCGGGTTGAAGAGCTGCATCAGCCCGCTGTCCCACAGGGCATCGACCACACAAGGCGTGAGGGTTCGGTTGCGCTCGCAGGCGGCCGCCTCGACGGCCGTCACTTCACGGAGCGCGCGGGCAGCGGCCGACGGAGCGATGGTCGTCGTCATACGACACCCATCTGCTGGAGCAGACCAGCGCGGAATCCGGCGGTGAAGCCGCCGTCCACGACCATGGCCTGCCCGGTCATGAACGATGAATCGTCGGATACCAAGAACGCTGCGGCGGCCGCTATCTCCGAAGGCTGGCCGAAGCGGTCGAGGAGGTGCCGGTCGTGCATTTTGTCGCGGTAGATCTCGACGCCGGGTGCCCCGATGATGTCCATGAGCAGGGGGGTGTCCACTCCGCCTGGGCAGATGGCATTGACCCGGATACCCCGGTGGCCGTAGTCGATGGCCATGCATTTGGTCAGCATGATGACTCCTCCCTTCGAAGCGTTGTACGCACTGCCGCCCTCTGTGCCCTCGATCCCTTCGATGGAGGCGATGTTTACGATCGAGCCCCGGTTGGCCTCCAGCATGTGGATGGCCGCGTGCTTGTCCACCAGGAAGGTGCCCTTCAGGTTGATGTCGACGACCCGGTCCCACTCGGTCTCCTCGACAAGGTGGACGGGGCCTCCGCCGGCCACCCCTGCGCAATGGACGACCGAGTCGAGTCGGCCGTGGGTGCCGACAACGTCGGCAAAGGCGTCTCGCACGGCCGCTTCGTCACGTACGTCGAGGAGGTAGTCGACCCCGCCGACGAGGTCGACGGTAGCAACAGTGGCACCCTCGGCGGCCAGGCGCTCGGCGGTGGCGGCCCCGATGCCGGA
>JAYVYR010000160.1:0-4388 GCA_043784065.1 Acidimicrobiaceae bacterium | reverse complement strand
GTATGCCGACCTGAGGCCATGGTGCTGGTAGCCGACGGCATCCTGTCGGTGGTCCCTAACGACGCCGACGCCATCGGCGGCCTGACCATGGGCGCCGATCCGGTGGCCTTCATCACTGCTGGGGTGGCCGCCACCCGAGGCCGTGGTCTGAAGTCGTTCAGTGTCCGCAAGGAGGCCAAGGGCCACGGAGCCGGCGGTCGTATCGCCGGCGCCCTCGACCCCGGCGACAAGGTGGTCATCACCGAAGACACCGTGACCCGTGGGACCTCGCTGCTCGAGGCGGCTCACGCCGTGCGGGAGTTCGGCGCCGTGCCAGTGCTTCTGGTGGCCGTCGTCGACCGTGGCGGCACATGCGCGGCCATGGCCGAGAGCGAAGGACTCGCCTTCCGGGCGTTGCTGACCGCCCCCGACCTCGGCTTCGAGTACGAGGGCGCCTGAGCCGGTAGCCCGGCGGCCCTGCCCGAAATGGTTGGCGCCCACCGGCGAGGATGCGTCGGTAGCCTGAGCTGATGGTCAGCATCGAAGAGCACCGTCCGATCCAAGCCGAACCGACCGCCTCATTCGACTCGGTAACTCCGGGTTCGGGCGCAGTTGTCGGCACCTTCCCGGTTGATGATGCCGAGTCCGTCCGCCGGATCGTGGCCCGGTCCGAGGTGGCTGCCATCTGGTGGCGTTCGCTCGGATTCGATGGCCGGGCCGCCCATCTCCGTCGCTTCAAGTCCGAACTGGCGCGGCGCATTGATGAGCTGGCCGACCTGATCCACAGGGAGAACGGCAAGCCTCACGGCGACGCCGTGCTCGAGATCACCCTGGTGGTCGACCACCTGGCATGGGCATCTGGTCACGCCAAGAAGGTCCTCGGCCCCCGCCGCGTGCGGTCGGGGTTGATGGCGGCCAACAACGCCGCCTCAGTTGAATACCAGCCGCTCGGTGTCATCGGTGTCATCGGCCCGTGGAACTACCCGGTCTTCACCCCCATGGGTTCTATCGCCTATGCCCTGGCCGCTGGCAATGCCGTGGTGTTCAAGCCGAGCGAGTACACACCGGCCGTCGGCTCGTGGTTGGCCGATGCCTGGGCCCGCGCTGTTCCCGAGGGCAGAGATGTGTTCCTCCTGGTGACCGGGCTGGCGGAGACGGGCGCCGCCCTGTGCCGATCCGGCGTCGACAAGATCGCCTTTACCGGCTCGGCGGCGACCGGACGCAAGGTGATGGGAGCATGTGCCGAGGGACTCGTGCCCGTGCTGATGGAGTGCGGCGGGAAGGACGCGCTGTTGGTCGATGGCGACGCCGACCTGGATGCTGCGGCCGACGCCGCTCTGTGGTGCGGGATGTCCAACGGCGGCCAGACCTGCATCGGCACCGAGCGGGTCTACGTGGTTGACGCCGCCTACGAGCGTATCGTCGACATCTTGACCACCAAAGCCACCAAGTTGGCTCCCGGGTCGGGGGAGGGGGCTTCATGGGGTCCGCCAACCATGCCGTCCCAGGTCGACACCATCCGTCGACACGTGGCCGACGCCCTGGCCCGCGGTGGCAGGGCCGTGCTGGGTGGCGAGTCCTCGGTTGACGTGTCCGGGGTCGGCCCGACCATTTTGGTCGATGTGCCCGAGGATGCGGACGCCGTTCGTGAGGAAACCTTCGGGGCCGACGCTGACGGTGACCCGTGTCAGGAATATCGAAGAAGGACTCGACCTGGCCAACGACTCTGCCTACGGGTTGGGTGGCGCCGTGTTCACCAAGTCCCGCCGACGCGGTGTCGAGTTGGCCCGCCAGATGCGGTCGGGCATGACTTCGGTCAACTCGATCATGACGTTCGCCATGGTGCCGGGCCTACCGTTCGGTGGAATGGGGGAGTCAGGTTTCGGGCGCATCCACGGTCCGGATGGCCTGCGCGAATTCACCCGCTCGAAGGCGGTGACATCGCAACGGTTCGCCCTGCCGGTCAACCTCACCAGTTTTGGTCGACCGGAGTCCGCTACGGCTCTGGCCGCCAAGTTGATGGGTGTGATCCACGGCCGAAACCGCTGATCGGGCCCGGTCAGCGGGGCGGGATCTTCAGCCGGCCCGGTAGGCGGCGACCACCGGGACGAGTTCGGTGGGAGTAGCACCGTGGAGGATGACGCCGTCGCACCCCAGGTCGAGTTGGCCGCGCACCCTTGCCGCACACGCCTCCGGACTGCCGGTGGCGCTGGCCGCCAGCCACTCGTCGGGCAGCAGGTCGGCGATGTGTCCGAGCTGCCCCGTGGTGGCGTTGGAGTCGATGCCGCCGAGGAAGCCGGACACGACGGAATCGGCCCGGAACCGTTCGAGTACCGCCGGGTCCCAGCCGTTGGTGGCCACCAGGAGGTCGCCATAGCCCTGGAGGTAGGTGGCCAGGCGGCCGACCGACTTCATCAACGCCAGGTCAGCCGGGATGTGATCGCCGACGGTGGCTAGGCACGACCAGACCCTCACTTCTGCCGGATCCCGACCGGCCAACTCAGCCGCCCGTCTGACGGTGGTTACGCAGCGTTGCGTGGTCTCGTCGGTGAAGAAAGTGTGGAGGATCACCTCGTCGAAGCAACGTCCGCCGAGAGCCAGTGAATGGGGTCCGAAGGCCACCAGGCCGAGGGGCAGGTACTCGTCGAAGGCGGCGAGGTAGAGGAGGGGCCAAGATCCGGCGGGTCCGTCGTGGCCGACGATGAATTCACCCCGGAAAAGCCGGCGCATGATGCCGGCGAAGTCCTCGAGGGCGGCGGTGGTGATGCGGGGGATGCCGTAGGTGTCCTGGATGATGGGGATGCCCCGGCCGAGGCCGAGGACGAACCGGCCACCGGTCAGGCTCTGCATCGAGCGGGCCAGCCCGGCCGTGATCATCGGGTGGCGGGTGTTGTGGTTGGTGGCCGCGGTGACGACGGTGAGCTCGTCGCTGACTGCTCCGGCCGCGCCCGACAGGACGCCGATCTCCTTCTTGTCGAACCTTTCGGACAGGAAGATCGAGCCGAGGCCGAGTGCCTCTCCGGTCCGCACTTCGTCAATGAGATCGCGTGAACTGTCGGGTTGCCCGGCCAGACCGTAGAAACCGAGCTCGGTCAGGCGGCGCGTGGTCGGTATTGGTTCAGGTGCAGGGGACGGGTTCACGATGCCTCCGGTGCGTATGGTGTCGAGAAACTAGCAAGGTGGCACTGACTCCGTTCTCGCCCGCCGGCCGAGCGCGTGACCCGGTGCCCCGGGAGGCACCGGGTCACTGCTGGAGCTGATCATCTCCATCGGGCCTAGGGGGTTGTGGCGCATCGAGGTAGCCGTCAGGCATCTTCGCCGGCGTCTTCGGCGGGGTCACCGTCGGCGAGCACCAGGTAGATCTTCCGACGAGTGGCGGTCAGGATCTCGCCCACGGTCCGAATCTGACCAGGGCTGCCGGCCTGGGCCACCTGCTTCGTTGCCTTCATGACCTGGACCATGAGGTTCATCAGGTCGACCACCGAACGGTCGCCGCCTGCCGCCGCCTCCCAGGGGGTAGGACCGTCGCCGGCCGCTTCCGCCTCGGTGCGGCCCTGGGATGTGAGGGAGAAGACCCGGCGTCCCGCCGAGCTGTCGGCGGTCACCAGGCCCTGGTCCTCGAGAGCGGAGAGAGTCGGGTAGACCGAGCCGGGGCTTGGCCGCCACACCCCGCCGCTTCGCTCGCTGAGCTCGGTGATGATCTGGTAGCCGTGCATCGGCTCCTCGACCAGGAGGGCGAGGATTGCGGCGCGGACGTCGCCTCGACGGGCCCTGGGCCCCCGGCCGATGCCAGGGCCGAACCCGCCGTGCCGACCGAAGCCGGGTCCGAACCCTTCTGGCTGCCCCCGACCCCTGCCGCGACCGCGGCTGCGGGTGGTGCCGACGAAGCGGTCTGCCCGATCGGGGTGCGGCGGTCCGAAGTTCGATCCGTGGTGTTGTAGATGTGCCTGGAGTGCTGTGTCGTGATTGTGATGTCCATGCATCAGGTGTGTCTCCTTGTGGTGAGCGTGTGCCGGCCGATCGACCGACGCCGGTGTGCGTAGTGCGATGAATTCGGATTGCTCTTGTACAATCACGATATATCGCAATACAGCCGATGTCAACGGAGGGGTCGGTGGATCTATTCCCCGAGTGGCGAAGTGCTCTATGTCGAGGTCCCGTCGCAGGGACCGGACTGCGGGTCGACGCTCGGCCACGTGCCAGCTCCAATCAGTCACGAGAATCCCTGAGGTCATCCACCGGCCATTGATCGAAGGCCTCGGAGGACTTCCGGGGTCATTTCGACGAGTCGGAGAGAGCAGTGGCGCGATCTAGGTGACTGGTGTCTTATGGGCTGTTGGGGGCGATGATCAGGATCTGAGGGGCTGGCTCTGACTACAACCAACGGGCGGGGTTCCGTCTCCGAATTG
>JAYVYR010000159.1:0-6340 GCA_043784065.1 Acidimicrobiaceae bacterium | reverse complement strand
AGGTGCGGCAAGGTCACTTCGAAGAATCGCGCGAACCGCTCGGTGCTGACCTCCACACCGTCATCGTAGCTCGCGCGTGTTAATCAGCGGGGGACCCTTGGTGTCCAGTTCGATGAACTCACCGTTGGTAAGGGCCTGCTCAAGTCCGAGGGCCATCGCCGCCTCGACATCCTTCACATTGTCGATGGTGACGCCGCCTGAACCGTCGCTGTAGGAGTACCAGCCGATCCGCTCGATGCTCGAGTCGGCCGCCGCCTTCTGCTCCAACTTGCCCCAGATAGTCATCAGCCGGTTGTACTGCTCCGGGCTGACGGGACGGTTCTTCCACGTGGTGACGAGAATCATGATCCGCTCCATTCCGCCAGGGGGACATTCGCCTCTCGCCACAGAACACGTTCCTCCGCCTCGGCCCCGATTGCAATCGGAACATGTAAGTTCTCCAAATCACATGCCGCCGACACGCTCGAAGATGTGTCGACCGGGTGCCGAGGGGGTTCGTCCATCCGCTTTGCGCGCGATCTCCTTACCCCGGGCCAGTCACCACTTCGGCCAGGATCGGACGGTCGGATGCCCTCGGATCCGGCTGATGACCGCTGCGGCGTCGGCATGGCCATGGGATTGGCCACATTCTTGCCCGGCGACGACGGCGCCGTGCCGTGGGGGCCCCCGACACGACGACATTCCTGGTCCGCCGCAGGTGCTCCAATGAGAGCTCGAACCCAATCAGTTCGAGCTGGACGCCGATGACGGAAGGGGCGCCCGGAGTGCCTCATCGAGCAGCTCCTGCCCGGTCTGGTCACCCTCGGCCACCACAAGACGTGCGTGCTCATATGTCGGTTGCACCGTCCATCTTATGGATGCAGCGGACCAGTCGCCCGACTGATCTCCCATCAAGCCGTCGGGATCACATGGCCGAGCGACCACCACCGCCGAAGGGCGATGATCGTCCAGACCACCTCGACCACACCGAAGGGCCAGGCTCTCGAAGCGAAGCCATAGCCCGAAGAGAGTGCGCACCCCACCGCGAACGCCAGGACGAAACCGTTCCCACGACGCTCGAGTGCGTACATGGTCATCATGAAGCTCAGAGCGATGATGCCGTAGAGGGTGAGAGCCATAGCGGCATCGTACGCAACCATGGACCGGCGGCCCAGGGGGATGCCCTCGCCAACCTCAGTCGGCGAGCGGCAGGACGAACACGGCGATCACGATGAAGTGGAAAACCGCACCGACGATGGTGCAGGCGTGGAAGACCTCGTGGTAGCCGAAGACTCCGGGTACCGGATTTGGCTTCTTGAGAGCGTAGACGACCGCCCCTGCCGAATAGGCCAGGCCGCCGATCAGCAGAAACATGAATCCGAGGGGGCCGATGGCACGGTAGAGCTGAGGCAGGACGGCAACGGCCGCCCAGCCGACCACCACATAGGGCAGGGCGATGACCCACTTCGGCGCATCCAGCCACACCTGGCGCAGGGTGATACCGAGGACGGCTCCGATCCACACGATCAGAAGGACGGTGGTGCGGGCCCATCCGGTCAGGGCGATGGCGGCCACCGCGGTGTACGACCCGGCAATGGCGATGAAAATGGTCGAATGGTCGGCCCTTCGCATCCGTCGCCGGCCGATCGGGCCCCAGGTGTGGCGATGGAACAACGCACTCACGCCGAACAAGAGTGAGATGGCGCAGGCGTAGACAAGGCAGATCAGCTTCGATGATGTGGTCGGCGCAACCCAGACCAGCCACGCCCCGGACATCAGCGATACGAAGAAAGCGATCTGGTGGAAGACTCCCCGCAACTTCGGCTTGTCGGGACCTCCGGACTTGTGATCGTCGGCAACGTGATCTTCGACGTCAGCGTCGGCGTCACCTTGGGCCGGACCCGGCTCGTTGCCGGAGCTCACGACGATCCACCAGCGGCCACGGCCACCGTCAGGTTCACAAACCGTTGCAGGAGGCGTCGACCGGTGTCCTCGATCCGTGTCACCTCGCCAGCGGAAAGTGTCATCTCGTCGGGAAGGAATGACCGCCAGGCCTCGGCAAGCTCCGCGTCGACCTCGACGTGAAACTGGAGCCCGTAGGCGAAGGAGCCGACCCGGAATGCCTGATGTGGGTAGCGACGTGTAGCGGCCAGGTGCACGGCACCGTCGGGAAGAGAGAAGGTGTCCTGGTGCCAGTGGAAACACGGCACGGTCGTGCCCGACAGACCGCTGTACTCGGGCCCGAATACGGGATCGAGCCGACCGGCGGTGGTGAGTTCCACCCGGCCGGCACCCACTTCCTCGTCGGGTCCGGTCGTCACATCCGCACCGAGTGCCGCCGCCAATTGTTGTGCACCAAGGCAGATGCCGAGCACCGGCATGGCACGCTCGACGGCCCGGCGCAGCAGTTCCCGCTCGGGGGCCAACCAAGGGTGGGCATGTTCGTCGTGGACTCCCATAGGACCACCCATGACCACCAGTCCGCCGAGGTCGTCGAACTCCGGCACGGGTTCGCCCAGGTCGAGCCGAGTCGTCACCACGTCGACGCCGGCTGCACCGAGCGCCAGGGCGATCGAGCCGGGGCCCTCATGGGCCACATGCTGGAGGACGACCCAGGGGCGTCCCGCCGATAGGGGCCGGGCAGAGGCCACTAGGCGGTGTTCACTGCGTGGAAGGCCTCGGCCAGGCGCCCATCGGGGAGTCCGGCGGCTGATGCAGTTCCGGACATCCAATTCCGCAGCAGCTCATCGAGGTGCTCGCCCTCGCCGACCTGGCTTCGGTGGGACTTCAGGGCGTCGAGCTTCTGTTCGTAGACATCAGTGACGTCCACCACCCGGTTGGCCCGCTCGGTCGCCATGACCCACATCTCGGGCACGGTGTGCTCGGCCAAACCTTCGGCCAGCAACTCGGGGAAGGCGAACGGGTTCCGGGCGTCGGGGTAGACGGCGCAGGCCGCCGCCTCGGCCGCAGCCAGATGGTCCGGGTGGCTGGCGTAGATGCGCTCCCAGTTCCGCTCCGGCGACTGGCACACCACCCGGTCGGGTCGGACGATCCGGATCACCCGGGAGATGGCTGCCCGCAGTTCGAGGTCGGCGACGACCCGTCCATCGGGAAAGCCGAGGAAGTTCACGTCGGTGACGCCGACAGCTCGGGCGGCTTCCAGTTGCTCCTGGCGACGGATCGCTGCCATCTCGGGCCGGGTGATGGAATGGTCGGAACCGCCGGCGTCGCCGTCTGTGACGATGCAATAGGCGACGTCGATTCCTCGGGCCGTCCAGGTGGCCACCGACCCGGCGGCGGCGAAATCAACGTCGTCGGGGTGGGCCGTGACGATCAGGATCCGCTCGACGTCGGCGGAACCGTCATCGACGGTCATGGGTTCAGCTCGGTCCGACACTTGGTACTCCTCGGAGGTGATAGGCGCGGAGATGGCGACTCGGTAGGTGACTAAGTAGGCGACTCGGTAGGTGACTCGTCGACTGGGCACGCCAACCGGCTCCGCTGGTTTGCAGTTGATTCAGGACGTCTCGGGAGTCCAGGCGGCCAGGTCGGCGAGCCGGGAGTCGTTCGAGAACATCTCGACGATGGGCATACGCAGTCCGAGGCGGGTCTGGATGCGCTCGATCTCCAGGACCTGGTTCCACTGGACGAGGGAGACGACCAGGCCGGCCGAACCGGCGCGGGCGGTCCGGCCCGAGCGGTGCAGATAGGCCTTGTGATCCTCCGGCGGATCGAAGTGGATGACGACGTCCACGGCGTCGATGTGGAGGCCGCGGGCGGCCACGTCGGTGGCCACCAGCACATGGAGCTTGCCTTCGGTGAAGTCCTTGAGCGTGCGTTCGCGCTGGACCTGGCGCAGGTCGCCGTGGATGGCACCGGCCTTGACGCCCTCCTTGCCCAGTTGCTCGACCAGTCGGTCACAGCCGTGCTTAGTCCGGACGAACACGAGAACCTTGTCGGCACTATGGCAGACGGTGGCGCATACCTTCACCCGGTCCATCTGATGGACCTCGAGGAATCGGTGCTCCATGGCTTCGACCGTGTTGGTGGGCGACGCCACCTCGTGCAGCACGGGGTCGGTCATGTACCGGCTGACCAGGCGGTCGACAGCCCCATCGAGGGTGGCCGAGAACAGGAGGGTCTGGTGTTCACGCTCGAGGCGTCGCAGTACCCACTCGACCTGGGGCATGAAACCCATGTCGGCCATGCGGTCGGCCTCGTCGAGCACGAGCGTCTCGAGGTCGGCGACCGACAGCTCACCGCGGTCGCCCAGGTCGATGAGTCGGCCGGGGGTGGCGATGATCACATCGACTCCTTTGCGGAGCTTCCTGATCTGGCGCTCGATGTCAGCGCCGCCGTAGACGGCGATGGTCTGCAGGCCCGCCGCTTCGGCCAACGGCTCGAATACTTCGCTCACCTGGACGGCGAGCTCACGGGTGGGGACGAGCACCAATGCCTTCGGGTGACCCGGTTCAGTGGATGGCGACGCCATGGTGCGTTGCAGGAGCGGCACGCCGAAGGCCAGGGTCTTACCCGAGCCGGTCTTGGCCTTGCCGCACACATCGCGGCCGGCCAGCGCGTCCTCGACGGTCATGGCCTGGATGGCGAAAGGGGCATGGATGCCCTGGGCCTCGAGGGCCCCGACGATGGCCGGGTCCACGCCGAGTTCGGCGAACGATTTCTGCTGCTCGGGTGCAAGTGCGTCGGGATCGGTCCCGTGTCCGGTCTCCAGGGCGCGATCCGCTGGATCGGTGATCGTGGTCATGGGGTTCAGAAGCTCTCTCTCATCATTCATCGACGGCCGAGGCCGACCGTCAGCACCGTGCGAGTCACGGCTGCGTGCGGGCCCGCCTCGGGTCATTGCCCTGAGCCGTTTCGGAAGGCCAGGAGAACAGGATGAGGAAGACCCCGGTGGTGAGCACTCACCCGACCACGAACCACAGTGTACCCGTCGACTCTGCAAACAGTGGCTTCACGGGGCGATGGGCAGGGACGACTGCCCGGAATGGGGAGAGATGACGGGGCGGATTGAGCACGAACGAGGGGTTGTCCAACAGCTCGATCTACCCGTTGCAATTGTATTAATGTACTAGTACATTACGACAATGGACCCGGAGCCGACCATCGAATTTCGGCTCGACCGCTCCTCCGGTGTGCCCGCCTACCGACAGCTCGTGGACCAGGTCCGCCAGGCACTCCAGCTCGGAATCCTCCGGCCCGGAGACCAGCTCCCGACGGTACGTGACGTGGTCCGCCAGATCGCCATCAATCCGAACACGGTCCATCGCTCCTACCGCGAGCTCGAGCAACAAGGGCTCACTGAAGGACGACCCGGAAGCGGAACATTCGTCAAACGTTCGCTCGACGCGGCGCCCGAACAACGGGTCGGACTGCAGCAGGCCCTGGCGACATGGGTCCGGGAGGCCCGAAGTGCAGGGCTCGACGACGAGGGGATCAGTGCACTGATGGCCGAAGTGATGCGAACGACGGAGAAGGAGGGTCCACGATGACCGCCGCACTGGAGACATTCGGCCTCGGCCGGCGCTACCGGTCCAACTGGGGGCTGCGTGACTGCAGCTTGACCGTGCGGGAGGGATCGATCACCGGACTTGTCGGCCCGAACGGCGCCGGCAAGTCGACGCTGCTCCGACTGGCCGCCGGGCTGTCCCGACCGACCACCGGGTCGGTCCGCATCTTCGGCGAGGAGGTCGACCCGAACGGGACGGCACACCTGGCCCATATCGGGTACTTCGACCAGGTGCGTCCCCTGTACGGGAGCTTCCGGGTCGAAGAGATGCTGGATTTCGGACGGCGGCTCAATGCCTCATGGGACGACGAGTCGGCCCGCGGATGGCTGGCCGAGGTCGACATTCCGCTCGACGCCAAGGTGAAGCGGCTCTCCCTCGGCCAGCAGGCCCAGGTGGCCCTGGCCGTGTGCATGGGCAAGCGTCCCGACTTGCTGCTGCTCGATGAACCGGTGGCCGCCCTCGACCCGCTGGCCCGCCGCCAGCTGCTCCAGACTCTGCTCGGCACTGTGGCCGATCGGGGCACAACGGTATTCCTGTCGTCCCACATCGTCAGCGAACTGGAGCCGGTCTGCGATGAACTGATCATCCTGTCGGCAGCCCGAGTCCAGACAAGCGGGACCATCGACGGAATGTTGGCCGGGCACCGACTCTTCGTGGGTCCGCGGCTGGAGGTCGACCCGCCCGACGCTGACATCGTCTCGTCGACGTCAACGGCCCGGCAGTCGACGCTGCTGGTCCGGGGCGAACCACCCGATCTCGGGGCCGGCTGGCAGGTGCTCGAACCCAGCCTCGAGGAGATCGTCCTCGGATACTTGGCCAACCCGGGAGTGGGA
>JAYVYR010000158.1:0-23868 GCA_043784065.1 Acidimicrobiaceae bacterium | reverse complement strand
TTCGGCGGTCGGACGCGCACCCACAGGAACGAGAGCCCGCACCGGACGGCCTCGACGATCCCGAGGTTGGAGAGGGCGTTGCCGAGTTTGATCGGGTAGTCGTAATACTTGCCGCCGTAGAAGATGCGGCTCATGCGGGGCCGCAGCAGGAAGTCCTCGTCGGGCAGGATCTCGTGCCAGAACTCCTCGACCGGCACCACCTTGGTGAAGAACCGGTGACCACCGATGTCGAAGCGCCAGCCGTCGCGTTCGACGGTGCGGCTGATGCCGCCGAGGACCTTGTCCTGTTCGACGACTACTACGGGGTCGCCAGACTGCGCGAGCCGGTAGGCGGCCGTGAGGCCGGCCGGACCCCCGCCGATGATCACCACAGGGACGTCCGCGTGGTCCGCCGATACGGCATCAGATGTGGTCTGCTGGTTGTGCGGCATTGCCATACGGTGCGATCCGTTTCTTCAGGTTCCGGGGGCCGGGGAAGGCAGTACGCCGTCCGTGACCATGTTGAACGGGGCGGCGTGTGCCCCGATGCGATTGGTGGGTCGACCGACAGCCCGCCTCTCACGGGTCCCCCTCCCGTTCGACTGAGGGGAGTGACATCAGTAACGCCGTACGACGGGCAGGTTAGTGGTTTCGCCGGTACCTGAGTGATGCACCGCCAGGCGGCTCCTCGGTGTCCCCGTTGGACGTGCGGTGCCGGCCGAGGTGCAGGGAGGACCCCGGGGTAACGCCGCCTAGGGCACCACGATGCCGAGGAAGCTCAACGTCGCGTAGCCGACCATGGCGGCAGCCGAGGCTGTCAGGACGACCAGCTCCACCGGTCGGCGGGACGTGAAGGTCGAAGCCGCCACCACCAAGGGAAAGGCCCCGAGGGCGTAGCGCTCGAACGAGTCCAGGTTGGTGCTGCTCAACGACACCACGAGCACGGCCACCGAGAACAGCGCATACGACCTCGCCAGACGCTGCCAGGCGACCACGGCGAGGGCCACGCACACCACCACCCAGGGGATGTGCAGGGCGCTGCCGAGGTGATGCCCGTGCAGTGCATCGATACCGTCGTGCCACATGGCGTCGAAGGGGGCGGCGAGTTGACCGCGGTGGCCGGACTGCTGCTGAACAGTGAAGGGCAGCCAGGCATTGCCGAAGACATGACCGACCCAGATCAGATAGGCGCCCGCTCCAACGACCGGCGCCCCAAGGGCGGCTACTCCCCTGCCCCATTCCCTTGGGCCAGCCAGGCCCCGCCGGCACGACCAGAGTTCGACGGCCACCGGCACCACCAGCAGCACGCCCACCGGGCGGGCGGTTCCGGCAGCCAACCCGGCGGCGGCAGCCCACCACCACCGGTTGTTCCGGAAGCCGAGGAAGGCGACCACAACGCAGAGGAGCAGGACGGCGTCGGCGTAGGCCAGCACCAGAGCGAACGCTGAAGGAGCGAGCGCCAGCAACCACACCGAACGCCGGCCCAGGCCACCTTCGCCCGCGGGCATGCCGCCCCGATCGTGGCGCACCAAAAGCAGCAGCCCGGCCATGGCCAACAGAGAGGCCACATTGGCCACCACGATCAGTGCCGTGCCCACACCGATGCCAGGCACGTGGCCGATGCTGCGACCGAGCATCGGGTAGAGCGGGAAGAACCGGAGCGACTGATGACCGGAAGTGGCGTACCCGTGGCTGGCGATGGCCCGATACCACCCGGCATCCCAGCCGAGGAGTCCGTCGTGCACCCGCAGACGAGCTGTCGGATTGCCGGGTCTTACTGAGTGGACCACCAGGTGCGCTGCGACGAGCCCCCCGCCCACCAAGACCCGGGCGACCAACCATGCCGGCAGTACCTCGATGACGGCTCTGCCGATGAGCCCCAGTTGGCGGCGGAACGCCGACGGTCGGATGGCGGTGCCCGGCTCGGCCGTCGCCGTCGCCGCCGGCAGCCGAGCAGTCACCTCGGTCAGGACCCGCTCGGCGTCAGGCGGACCAGCGACATCGGCTGGTAGAAGGACTTGTCGTCGCTGACCACCAAACCGGTCGAGCGGTAGTTGAGGTTGCCGTGTACATCGAGACTTCCTTGCAGGGTCTGGACCACCCCCTCACATTTGGTGCCGAACGCCTGGTACCCGGCGCCCCACACCAGGTAGATCTGATGCCCGCCTGCAGCCAGCGTCTGCACCTGTCGGGCGAACGCCACCGGCGAGGCGTCCCGCACGGCATCTGCATAGTCCACCCAGTTGACGAAGGTGGGCCCCGCGCCTTGCGGGAACGTCAGCTGGCGGTAGCGTCCGGCCGGCAGAAGGCGGTCGACGGCGGGGCCGAGTTGGTCCGGGCAGTAGGCGATCACGTCACCAGGTTTGGCGGTGGCGGCAATGGCTGTCGCCACCTGGCCGGCCTGGGTCCGGTTGGTGATGACATTGGGAGCCGATGCGGCCAGACCTAAGGCCATGGCCAGAGCCAGCACGGCCACACGCACATGACGGTCCTGGAAGACGGTGAGGCCGAGGGACACCATCAGGATCAGCGGGATGAACACCACGGAGGCGTAGCGGGCGTCGAATGCGCTGTTCGACGCCAGTCCGCCGGCAATGGCCGCGGCCAGGGTGCCCAGGACTACTAGGGCCAACGGCCGGCCGATGGGTCGGGTGCGGATGTCGACGTCGATGTGCAGGCGGTCGGTAGCCAAGCCGAACAGGCCGAGTCCGATCAAGGCGAAGAAGAGGAGGGCGAGGGCCCGACCTTGACTGGTGCTCCCCCCGGCAAATGACGCCACGGCGTTGACCATGGCCGCGAAGCTGGCCGGTGTGGCCCACGGGGTGCCGGTGTGTTTCGACTGGAAGAGAAAGATCGGCACCCAGGGCAGGAACGTGAGGCAACCGAGAACGGCGGCCACCATTGCCGAACGTGCACCCCTGCGCCACTCCGGACGGCCCCGCCATGCCTGGAACAGCAGCCACAGCATGGTCGTGGCCAACAGGTAGATGGACCAGTAGTGGGTATAGAGCAGCAGGCCGGAGATGGCGGCCACAGCCACCAGATTGGCCGCCCGAGGGGCCCGTAAGGCCCGGTCGAGGGCGAGGAAACCCAGCAGGGTCAGCAGGGCCACCAACGAGTACATCCGTGCTTCGGTGTCGTATCGGACGGCGAAGGGAGATGAGGCCACCAGAAGCATGGCGGCCCAGGCCGCGGTGCGGCCGCCGAGGCGATGCCCGGCCAGCCATGCCAGTGGGATCGTGGCGATACCGAAAAACCCGGCCAACGACCGCACGGCCACGTCGGAGGTTCCGAACGTGCCGATCCAATAGTGGAGAAGCACGTAGTAGAGCGGCGGTGCACCGTCCCGCTTCAGATAGGACGGTATGTCGTGCACGGGGAGTCGAGCGATGTTGACGGTCAAGGCCTCGTCCAGCCAAAGATCGGAACGGGTCCAAAAACGCAAAACCAGGCCCATCATCATCGCAAGTACGACACCGACACCGATCAGGACCCGCGTGGTGGACGAGAACGGCGGACCCTCCGGGTCATCGGCTTCGTTGACGATAGAAACGGTCGGAGTACCGATCCGATCGTCTGATCCAGCCACAATCCCAGCCGACGATGCTCGGATCGCGTGGTCGACCTCCGAACCGATCTCCTCCGTGGCGTGGATCGACGCGCGCTGTCCGGGGGGTGCGGCTTCCATGACTCGCATGGTACCCAGGACGCTGCGACCTACCGACTCAGGCCCCGCTTTCCCTCGCACTCCCGCCTGGATCCACCCCGTCAGGCGTGGACCGCGGACTACGGGGGCACTACTGTTCGCCCACGGTGCTCTCCCGCTGTGGCAGAGTCAGTGCCACGAGTTGAGGAGTCTGTTTGAGAGCCGCTGAGCAAGCGGATGACACAGGGTCGCCCTCGGGTGACCTCGAAATCGCAATCGGGGGAATGTGCATGTCGAAGGAACACGGAATCACTCGTCGTACGTTCATGGCCAAGGGGGCCGCAGCCGGTGGCGCCGTCGTGCTGGCCGGAGCAGCCGGCAGCGCACTGGACGCTTGTGGTTCGCCAGGCACAAGCACGTCATCGACAACAGCGACATCTGGATCGAAGCCAGGGGTGGGCACCGGTACCCCGGTCCAGGGCGGTTCGCTCACCGTCGGACTCGTCGCCGAGATCGACGGCTTCTACCCACCGAACAACCACTGGGACACCAACGGCTACATCTACGCCCAGTGCCTCTACGATCCGCTCATGGCCATCGGCGCCGACGGAACCGCCCAGCCCTATCTGGCCCAGTCGATGACTGCCAATTCCAGCTTCGACACCTGGACGATGACCCTCCGTCCCAACGTCAAGTTCCACGACGGGTCGGCCCTCAATGCCACCGTGGTCGTCAACAACTTCGCCGCCCTGAAAGCCTCGCTGTTGACCGGCCAGGCCCTCACCCAGGTGGTGTCGGCGACGGCCTCAGACCCGATGACCGTGGTCTACAAGCTCCAGGCGCCGAATCCTGGTTTTCCGGCCGGTCTGGCGACACAGGTGGGTTACGTGGTCGCCCAGGCCATGATCGACCAGGTTGCCGCCAAGGTCGCCGTCCCCCACCCCGTCGGCACCGGCCCATTCGTCTACCAGGACTGGCAGCCCAACAACCATTTTACCGCCACCAAGAACCCCAACTACTGGCGAAAGGGCCTCCCCTATCTCGACCAGATCACCTTGAAGCCGATTCCCGACACGATCCAACGCGAGGCGACCCTCAAGACCGGCGGCGTGGACATGTTGGGGTCCACCGACCCCAACACCATCAAACGGTTCGAGGGTCAGTCCGGCTACCAGGTGGTGGACTCCCGTACGGGCGTCATCGGCGAACCGTCGATGGCCTTCGTCATGCTCAACACGGCCGTTACCCCCACCAACGACCTCCGCATCCGCCAGGCCCTGGCCAAGGGGCTGGACCAAGCCACCGTGCAGAAGATCTTCGGCGGAGGTTACGCCAAACCCGTCAACGGCCTCTATCTGTCGGATTCGCCGTACTACTCGTCGACCGGCTACCCGACCTTCGATCCAGCCGGTGCCAAGAAGCTCGTGACCGAGTATAAGGCCGAGCACGGGACTCCCACTCTCACGTTGACGACCACCACCGACCCCCGTCTGGCCGAGGTCGTTCAAATCATGCAGCAGATGTGGAACCAGGTCGGCTTCGACGTCCAGATCAGTCAGATCCAACAAGCCGACCTCATCAACAACTTCATCTTCGGCAAGTTCCAAGCTGCCACCTCGTACCAGTTCGGAAACGTCGACCCCGATCTCAACTACGTATGGTGGAGTACCACGACGGCGGGGCCCGTCGGGAGCATCGCCCTCAACTTCGCCCGCAACTCCAACCCGGTCATCGAGCAGAACATGCTCACCGGTCGGCACACCACGGACAAAGCCACCCGGGTCAAGGCCTACCAGACCGTCAACGAGCAACTGGCGAAGGACCTCCCCTACCTGTGGCTCGAGCAGTACATCTTCTCGGAAGTGGCCACCAGCCGGGTCCAGAACTTCGCCAACCCGACCCTCCCCGACGGCAAGCCGGCGTACGCATTCGATGAGGGAATCTTCAGCCCCACGGCGATCTGGCTGTCGAAGTAGCGACAGGGATGACGCGTCTCCGGGGGTCACATGGGTAAGTACCTGATCAGACGGTTCCTCCAGCTGTTGGTGGTGTCGTTCGTCATCTCGGTACTGGTTTTCATGCTGGTCCACCTCTTGCCGGGCGACCCGACGACGGCCATCCTCGGGGCCAACGACACGGCGGCCAACCGGGTGATCCTGCTCAAGCAACTCGGACTCAACCTGCCGCTGTGGCACCAGTACACGATCTGGCTCAGCGCCGCCTTCCACGGCAATCTGGGCACGTCGTATCTGAATCATCTGTCGGTAACCCACACCCTGGCCACCGGAGCGCCGGTCACCGTCGAACTGATCATCATCAGCCAGATCCTGGCGTTCGCCGTGGCCATCCCCCTCGCACTTGTGGTGTCCCGCAAACCCAACAAGTCGCTCGACAACGCGTCGACGACGATGACGTTCGGGCTCCTGGCCCTCCCGCCGTTCGTCGTAGCGCCGATTCTGGTGGCCGTGTTCGCCGTGGGACTGGGGTGGTTTCCGGCGACGGGCTACACACCATTCATTCAAAGCCCGGCGCAGAACATCCACGAAATGATCCTGCCGTCTGTAGCCATTACCGCCGGTTCGATCGCCGTCTACTTCCGCCTCTTGCGTTCCGACCTGATCAGTACCTTGCAGCAGGACTTCATCACGATGGCGCGGTCCAAGGGCCTGTCCAACCGCCGGATCATGTGGCGTCATGCCTTCCGACCCTCCAGTTTCTCGCTCCTGGCCGCCGCCGGCATCAATATCGGCAGCCTGATTGCCGGCACCTTCGTGGTCGAGCTTCTCTTCGCCATGCCGGGTATCGGCTACGCGCTCGTCCAGGCAGTCGAGCAACGGGACTACCTGGTCGTCCAAGGAATCTCGTTGGTGGTGGCCATCGCGTTCGTGATCATCCAGTTCATCATCGACTTCATCTTCACCGTCGTCGACCCGAGAGTGGTGCGGGAGTGAACCATGCCTGACGACAGAGAACTCCTCGACACCGGATCATCGGACAGGTTGCTGGCCAACCGGATCCCGATGACGGCGGCCACCGACGAAGCCGTCCTGGAGATGCAGTCGGATGCCGTGGACATCGATGGCCAGCCGTTGAAGAAGAAACCATTCGGCTTCTTGTTCTGGTTCGCCCTCAGCTTCCTCGTGGTCGTACTGCTGTCGGCGCTACTGGCCAATGTCCTGCCGCTCCAAAAGCCCAACTTCGGGAACTTCTCGGCCCTCAACCAGGGACCCAGCAGTGCCCACCTCATGGGGACCGACGACCTCGGGCGTGATCTGCTGGCCCGTCTGGTCTTCGGCTCCCGGGTATCGCTCATCGTCGGAGTGGCCGGTGTGGCCATCGGGCTGATCTTCGGGGGGACCGCCGGCCTGGTGTCCGGCTATCGAGGCGGACGGCTCGACATCGCGCTGAATGCCTTCTCTTTCATCATCTTGGCCTTTCCGGCCATTGTGGCCGTCATCGCCATCGTGACCTTCTGGGGCGCGTCGCTTCTGCACATCACCATCATTCTCGGTGTAGCCACCATTCCTCTGATGTATCGGGTGATCCGGGCTTCCAGCCTGGCCTTCGCCCAGCGGGATTTCGTGATCGCAGCGAAGACGATGGGGGCCACCGACGCCCGCATCGTGCTGCGGGAGATCCTTCCCAATGTCGTACCGGTGACCGTCACCTTCAGTCTCATCACTCTGGCCGGACTAATCGTCATCGAAGGCACGCTGGCCTTCCTCGGACTGTCCGTCGCCCTTCCCACCCCGTCATGGGGCAACATGATCAATGAGGGCACCGCCAACAACGCTCTCAGTGTCGATCCCTACATCATGCTGTGGCCGGCCATGGCCATGTTCTTGCTGCTGTGGTCCATCAACCTCATCGGCGATCGCCTGCGCCAGCGGTTCGATATCCGCCAGGGGCTCCTGTGATGGCCCGGCGTAAGAGCGGACGGGCACTCGAGTTCAAGGATGCCGGTTCCCACCAGGGGCCACTGCTCATCGTGGACGATCTGCACACTTCGTTCCGGACCGGCCGCGGCACGGTGCGGGCCGTCGATGGCGTTTCCTTCGAAGTCCATGAAGGCAAGACTCTCGGAATCGTGGGCGAGTCGGGGTCCGGAAAGACGGTGCTCTCCCGGTCGATCATGGGCCTGCTACCCCCCCGCGACGTCATCCGCAGCGGCACGGTCCACTTCGCTGGCCACGAATTGACGGCTATGAGCGACACCGAACTCCGCCAGGTGTGGGGCGCCGAGCTCAGCATGATCTTCCAGGACCCGATGACGGCCCTCAATCCGGTCAAACGAATTGGCGTGCAGATCGCCGAGTCGCTCATCCTCCACCTCGACATGGACAGGAAGGAAGCACGGTCGACGGCCGTCGAACTACTCCGGTCCGTCGGGATCCCGTCTCCCGAGGAACGCGTGCGGTGGTATCCGTTCCAGCTGTCGGGAGGCATGCGTCAGCGGGTGATGATCGCCATCGCCCTGGCCTGCGCCCCGCGCCTGGTGATGGCGGACGAGCCGACCACCGGTCTCGACGTGACCGTCCAGGCCCAGATCCTCGATCTGCTGGCTGACCTCCAGCGGGAGCGGCACATGGCCGTCATCCTGGTAACCCACGACCTCGGTGTGGTGGCCAGCCGGGCCGACGACATCATCGTCATGTATGCCGGCCGTGTCGTCGAGCGGGCACCTACCCGGACGTTGTTCCAGGACACCAAGATGCCCTACACGCGGGCGCTGATGGATTCGATCCCACGCCTGGGCAATCCGAGCGGTGCCCGTCTCAACGCCATTGCCGGGCGGCCGCCGGACCTCATCAATCCGCCGGTCGGCTGCCGATTCGCTCCCCGCTGTCCCTATGCACAGAACAAGTGCCGGGAGACGGAGCCGCCGCTTCGCACCGTCGGCTCCCCTGACCACCTGTTTGCTTGCTGGTTCCCGCTGGTCGACGGCCAATCGACTGTGCCGGCGGTTTCCGTGACGTTGTCGACCGGCCCCACTGGCGATCCCGATCCGACCGCAGAGGCAGATGCATGAACGAAACCACGGCAGTCGACACCACCACAAACCAGTCCGGCGAGGTCGTACTCGACGTCAAGAATCTGGTGGTGGAGTTCAAGAGCGGTCGCCAACGCGTCCAGGCCGTGTCCGGCGTCACGTTCCAAGTGCGCGAGGGCGAGACCCTTGGGCTGGTGGGCGAGTCGGGGTGTGGCAAATCGACCACCGGACGGACGCTGGTCCAGGTCCAGGCGGCCACCTCGGGCGAGGTCATCTACCAGGGGCAGGATCTGAACGGGATGAAGGGCAAGCAGCTCCGGCAGCTGCGAAACAAGATCCAGATGATCTTCCAGGATCCGATCTCGTCGCTCAACCCGCGGCGTCGGATCAAGGACATCGTCGCCGAGCCCCTGGTGATTTGGAACCGGGGCACGAAAGAGGAGCGGGCCGCCAAGGTGCGGGCCATGCTCGAAGCCGTGGGCATCGACCCGGACGCGGCCGGTGACCGTCGGCCGGGCGAGTTCTCCGGTGGGCAGTGCCAGCGCATCAGCATCGCCCGGGCCCTCATGGCCGACCCCGATCTGCTGATCTGCGATGAGCCGGTCTCGGCCCTCGATGTATCGGTCCAAGCCCAGATCCTCAACCTGCTGGCTGACCTCAAACAGCGGTTCCGCCTGACCATGGTTTTCATCGCCCATGACCTGGCCGTGGTGAAGAACGTAAGTGACCGGGTGGCTGTGATGTATCTGGGCAAGCTGGTCGAGGTGGCCGGTTCCGACGAGCTCTACCGGTCGGCTGCCCACCCTTATACCGAGGCGCTGCTGGCGTCGATCCCCGAGCCCGATCCAGACCACACCTCGGACCACAAGGCCCTGACGGGCGAGCTTCCCTCGCCCCTCAACCCCCCATCGGGGTGCCGGTTCCGGACCCGCTGTCCTTACGTGCAGCCCCGCTGCGCCGAGGAGGAGCCACTGCTGCGCGAAGTGGCTCCTGGGCATCAGGTGGCCTGTCACTTTCCGGTCGGCCCCGCCGCCGGTAAGGTAGCTCCGTCGCTGGTCGGCTCCCCCGCAGTCTGACGGGAACTGAGAAAGGGGCAGGGACCCGCTCCGCTCCGATCCGAGCGGTCGGTCGGCTTCGGTCAGCAGCCGCTAGCGGCCCTGCCTGCCGATGGCGCAACGGCGACGAGCCCCAAGTGCCCGGATGGTCCGCTCGGGCCGGTGGATGGTGCCTCCGTGGACGCCATCGACGAGACGCTAGTGCTGAGGGGGCCACCGGTCGCGACCGACGGCCCCGGAGGGCCGTCGATCGTCCATCGGTCTCCACCGGACACAGCCGGCATGGGGATCCGTTCGATCAGTCCTCGGCGGGAGCTTCGGTTGCCGGTGCTTGGGCAACAGGCACTGCCTCGACGGGTGCGGCCTCAGCAGGCACTGCCTCGACGGGTGCGACCTCAGCAACGGGCGCCTCAGCAACGGGCGCCTCAGCAGCACCTTCGCCTGCACCATGCTCGGCCACGTAATCGACCCAGGCAGCCTGCGCCTCGGTCTCCGGGGTGAACTCGGTTTCGGCAAAGACAGGACCCACGTAGTTGCCCTCGGCGTCGTACGCGTGCTCACCGAATGCCTCGCGGTACTCCTCGGATACTTCGCCACCTTCGGCGGCTTGCTTGATCGACAGGCTGATGCGGCGGCGCTGCAGGTCGATATCGATGATCTTGACCCACAACTCTTCGCCGGGGGTGACCACCTGCTCGGGCAGGTCGACGTGGTGGCCGGCCATCTCCGATATGTGGACCAGGCCTTCGATACCGTCGCCTACCTGGACGAACGACCCGAAGGGCACCAGTTTGGTGATGCGGCCGTAGACGAGCTCGCCCACCTGATGGGAGTTGGCGAACTCCTGCCACGGATCGGTCTGGGTGGCCTTCAGCGACAGGCTGATGCGCTCCTTCGACAGATCGACGTCGAGGACTTCGACGTCGATTTCGTCGCCGACCGATACGACCGAGGACGGGTGGTCGACATGCTTCCACGACAGCTCGGAAACGTGGACGAGTCCGTCCATACCACCGAGGTCCACGAAGGCACCGAAGTTGACGACCGAGGACACCACGCCCCGGCGACGCTCACCCGGCTTGAGGTTGACGAGGAACTCGCCCCGCTGCTCCTTCTGTGTCTCTTCCAGCCAGGCCCTACGGGAGAGCACGACGTTGTTGCGATTGCGGTCCAGCTCGATGATCTTGGCCTCGATGGTCCGGCCCACGTAGGGCTGGAGCTCGCGCACCCGGCGCAGCTCGACCAGCGATGCCGGCAAGAAGCCACGCAACCCGATATCGACGATGAGCCCACCTTTGACGACCTCGATGACCGGGCCGGAAACGACCTCGTCGGCCTCTTTCAGCTTCTCGATGGTGCCCCAAGCCCGCTCGTACTGGGCCCGCTTCTTCGAAAGGATCAGGCGACCCTCTTTGTCCTCCTTCTGGAGCACGAGTGCCTCGATGGCCTCGCCCAAAGTGACGATCTCGGACGGGTCGACATCGTTGCGGATCGACAGTTCACGGACCGGGATGACGCCTTCGGACTTGAAACCGATGTCGAGCAGGACTTCGTCACGGTCGATCTTGACTACGGTCCCCTCGACCAGGTCGCCGTCTTCGAACTCGACGATGGTGCCGGTCATGGCATCCTCGAGCGAACTGCCATCGAGGTCGTTCTCGGTGATGGAACGGGGGATGTATACCCCGTTTTCGTCGAAGTGGCCCATGGCCTCGGGGGACAGCAAGTCGGTGCCGGTGGGCACGACGTGGGTATCGGACATCAGGTAGGTAGCTCGCTTTCCGGACGGATGTGACCCCGCGGTACCGACAGACCGGGCGCGAGGACATTCAAGACACTTGTCACACGGTTGTGACAGGAACCAAATCCTACCCCAACCAGGCAGAGCATCTGCTGGTCAGCGGCAATGACGACGCCGACGAATCGTCTCAGCCCTTGGCTTCGGCCCACGAAGAGCCCCAAGCCATCGCCACCTTGAGGGGGACCGACAGTTCGGCGGCACC
This sequence comes from Acidimicrobiaceae bacterium, assembly GCA_043784065.1. GTDB lineage: Bacteria > Actinomycetota > Acidimicrobiia > Acidimicrobiales > RAAP-2 > Bog-756. The sequence continues at coordinate 12,195 of JAYVYR010000158.1, read as the reverse complement.
GGTCAGGGCACGCTCTGTGAGCTCGCGGACGGCGTCGGCCTCGTCGGGATCGACATCGACCAGGACCTCGTCGTGGACTTGAAGCACCAGATCAGACCGGTATCCCCCCTCCTCCAGGCCGGAATCGAGCCGGATCAGGGCCATCTTGAAGAGGTCGGCGGCCAAGCCCTGGATACCGGCATTCATGGCTTGCCGTTCGGCCGCCTGGCGGACCTGATGGTTGGACGACATCAGGTCGGGAAGCGGGCGTCGTCGTCCGAAGATAGTCACGGTGTAGCCCTTGGCCCGGGCTTCCACCACGGCATCGTCCATGTAGGCGTGAACCGACGGGAAGGCGTCGAAGAAGGCATCCAGGATGCCTTTGGCCTCCTCAACGGAGACGGCCAGTCGCTGGGCCAGTCCGTAGGACTCCATTCCATAAGCCAGACCGTAGGACACCATCTTGGCCGTGGAACGTTGTTTGTGGGTGACTTCGTCCCGGTCGATGCCGAAGACCCGGGCGGCCACCGTGCGGTGGATGTCCTCGCCTGCGTCGAAGGCCGACGTCAACCCGGGGTCGGCTGACAGGTGCGCGATCGCCCGCAGCTCGACCTGGTCGTAGTCAGCCACGAGCAGGCGTCGACCGGCTGAGGGGATGAAAGCCTCCCGGAATCGACGGCCTTCATCGGTCCGCACGGGGATGTTGTGGAGGTTGGGCCGGTCTGATGAGAGACGTCCGGTTCGGGCCACCGTCTGACGGAATGTGGCGTGGATCCGTCCGTCCGGGGTCACCTCGGCGGCCAGGGTGTCGCCATAGGTCGATCGGAGTTTTTCAACTTCGCGGTATCGGAGCAGGACCTCGATGATTGGATGTTGGTCGCGCAGCGACTCGAGCGTGCGGGCGTCGGTGGAATAGCCGGTCTTGGTCTTGCGCCCGGGCTGGAGACCGAGGTTTTCGTACAGGACCGTCCGGAGCTGCTTGACCGAGTTCACGTTGAAGGGGCCGCCAGCCAACTCCTGCATGGTGGATGCCAGCGATGTGCATTCTGCGGTCAGCTCGGCGGCGATGGTGCGCAGTACGTCACTGTCGACCGGGATGCCGACGACTTCCATACGGGCGAGCACCCGCACGAGCGGCCGCTCCATATCGGCGAACAGGCCTTCCTCGCCGATGTCGGCGAGCGCATTCTGCAGGGGAATCCGCAGCCGGGCCACCACGGCGGCCAGGCGGACCAGGCCGAGTCCGGCGTGGTCCAGACCGGACGCTGCGGCATCATCGATGGCGTCTGGCTCGGGCTCCAACAAGAAGGCACGCTGGCCTTTGGCCACCGCGCCGTCGTCAACGGTAACGCCCAGTAGCCGGGGAGCCAGATCGGACAACCGATAGTGCTCGTCGGACGGGTCGAGCAGATAGGCGGCCACCGCTGTGTCCATCACCAGTCCGGTGATGTCGACGCCGAGAGGCAGTAGCGAACGCATGAGCTCTTTGGCGTCGTGGGCCACAACGCCTACGCCCTCGGGTCCCAATCCGGCGGCAAGGACAGCCGACACTCGGGGATCGCCGACGAGTGGGCCGGCGCTGTGTGGCCCGAGGTAGACGGCCAGTGTGGGTTGGACAGTGTTGGCTGCAGTTGCTTCGGCCACCACGGCCAGCGCCAAAAGCGGGGACCGACCCGGATCGCCCTCCCACGTTGCAGCGAGAGCCAGATTTCCGGTCCCGGCCTTCACGGAACCGAACAGCGCCATGAGATCGGAGCAAGCCTGGTCGATGTCGGTTGGGACAGCACAGATTGGAGTCTCCAACCAGGCCGGCAGATCAGGGTGCACCGTGGGTGCCACATCGACCGTTTCCGCGGCGGTCCCTCCCCCATCAGCCGGGTCGCCGAAAAGGCCGTTCTTCATTGCTGACTCGAAGCGTGTCCATGCCCCTTTCATTTCAAGTGCGGCGAACGCGGCTCGAGCCTCTTCGTGGTTCCAGCCACCGAGCCGCAGATTATCGATGTCGACGTCGAGGGGTACATCACGTACGAGCGGTATCACTTCGGCATTGATTCGGACCCGGTCCGCATGGTCGGCCAGGTTTTGGCGGAGCTTGGGTGACAGGGCGTCGAGGTGGGCATACAACGTATCGAGGTCGCCATATTCATTGATCAACTTGGCGGCGATCTTCTCCCCCACGCCCGGCACTCCGGGCAGATTGTCCGACGGGTCACCCCGCAGGGACGCCAGCAGGGGGTACTTGTGGGGGCGGACCCCGGTGCGTTCCTCGATGCCGGCCTCGTCATACAGCGCGTAGTCACTTACCCCGCGGCGGTTGTAGAGCACCCGGACATAGGGGTCTTCAACCAGCTGGTAGGAGTCACGGTCGCCGGTGACGATGATGACCACGTGGCCACGGTCGCGAGCCTCGGATGCCAACGTGGCGAGAACGTCGTCGGCCTCGAAACCTTCGGCATCGATCACCGGGATGGCCAGCGAACCCATGACGTCCCGGATCATCTCGAACTGCGGCGGCAGATCGGGTGGCGTGGCGTTGCGGCCGCCTTTGTAGTCATCGACGATCTCGTCCCGGAAGGTGCCGCCGGGCAGATCGAACGCGACCGCGAGACCGATCGGGTCGTGGTCCTTCACCAGGTTGAGCACCATGGAGGTGAAGCCGTGAACGGCATTCGTGGTGACGCCGGCGCTTGTCTTGAGTGTGTCGGGGAGGGCGAAGTAGGCCCGGAAGGCCAGCGACATCCCGTCCAACAGGATCAGCGGTCTGGACTCAGCGGCGGATGAGGATGGCGGTGACTTGGTGGGCATGGTGGGGATGCACTCGGCCTACGGCTCGAGCGTCCCTTCGAGCACCTGGCGGGCCACGTCGGCCATTCGAGCACGGGTGCCCATGGCCGTCTTCTGGACGAAGGCGAACGCGTCTGCCTCGGCCAGGCCGTGGCGCTCCATGAGGATGCTCTTAGACCCGTCGACCAAGCGACGGGTCTCAAGCTTGTCCTCGGCCATACTCTGCTGTCCCACGATCCCGTCGTCGACCGCCTGGCGGGATTCAGCATCAATGGCCCACTCCTGCTCGCACCGGGCCACTGCCTGGTCGATGGCCGGGATGAGTTCGATCCGCTGGAAGGGCTTGACCAAATAGGCGGCTACTCCGGCATCGCGGGCCTCGTCGATCAGGTTGCGCTGACTGAACGCCGTGAGGATCAGCACGGCAACCTTGAGGTCGAGGTCGCGTATGTCGCGGGCGGCTTGGAGGCCGTCAGCACCGGGCATCTTGACGTCGAGGATCACGAGGTCGGGTGCGTGGGTACGCACGAGCTCCACGGCGTCGTCGCCACGGCCGGTCTCCCCCACCACGTCATAGCCCTCGTCGAGGAGGATCTCCTTGAGGTCCAGCCGAATGATCGCCTCGTCCTCGGCGATGACCACACGCCTTGTCCTGGTGTCTGCGTTGCTTGCCACAGTGATAGGTGCTCCTGCTTGGGGACGGGATGGTTACATCGGGGTAGTTACTGAACGGGGTGCTTCGCGTCTGCCGAACGTTGCCACGACCGGCTCCCGCCAGATCCGTCGTCGAGCCGATCCACAGTCTGCCCGACGGGAGGCCTCAACCGGGTCCGACCACAAGGCGTTCCAGCAGTTCGTCCTGCCGGCGCTCCAATTCCGATATCTGGTCGACCAGGACCTGGCGGAAGTGCAGCATGGCCGATGCCTGCCGGCTCACTTCATCGTGCTCTTTGGCTGCTACCGGGGTCTCGGCCACCAATGCCCGCAACCGCGTGTCGTCGGCCATCTCGTTGACCACTTCGAGCTGCTCGTCGAGGACGGCCAACTCACCGCGGGCGCGCATCAACCTGCGATGGGCGTCGTTGAGGCGTCGCTCGATGGTGGTCCGGAGCATGGGAGAGCAATTGTACGCACGCCGGGGTCAGGTTCCTACTTAAAGTTCGGGGAATCCAAAGAAATCGACCGGAGTGATCATGCGCCGCGAACATCCTGCACCACGCGGCGGACCATCCAGGGCTGGACCAGGGCCAGATCGATACCCGGTCCCATCCCCGGCCCGGACGGAACAGGCACGCCGAGGCGGCCCGATCTGGCATCGATGGTGCCGGGCACGGGTTCCACGAGATCGGCGTCCAGGTACACCTGTGGCGGGGCCAGGTCGCCCGGTAGTGAATGATCGGAAATGGCGGACAGCGCCCGGTTCACCCCCCGGGCGTAGCCGGACTCGAACATTCCGCCGATCCACCACGGGATCGCTTGCGCATCGCACCAGGCAATCACCTCGAGGGCAGCACCGATGCCCCCGAGCCGGGCGGGTTTGACGCACACGACCGAGCAGGCGCCTCCGTTGACCGCCTCGACGACCTTGTCCGGCGAGTCCAGGCTCTCGTCCAGGCAGATCGGCGTTACGAGAGCGGCTGCCAGTTGGCAATGGCCTTCGAGGTCGTTTCGTCCGAGGGGCTGCTCGATGCAAGCGAGACCCAGGTCGTCGAGGACCCCCAGCCGCTCGGCGGCGTCCGACCCGTAGGCACCATTGGCATCGAGCTGCACGATGAGTCCGGAGCCGATGAGCGGCCGGACCGCACGATCCACCAACGTCTCCAGACCCGGAGCGATCTTGATCTTCACCCGTGCATACCCGGTGTCGTGCAGGCGAACGAGGTCCGATCCCAACTGTTCGGCGGTGGTCGGCAGCCCTAGGACGGCACCAGGCACGATGATCTGGCTTTCGACACCGATGAGTTCGGCGAACGAGTGACCGCCTGCCCGCAGGTGAACGTCCGCCACCGCCATCTCGAGGGTGGCGTGGGCCAACGGTCGACGGGCTGCACCTCGGTACCTCTCGAGATCGCCGGGCGCCGGAAGTTTGCCGCCGTCACCCACGAGTGCAATCAATGCAGGCACAAGCTGGTCGGTCAGCGCAGACCAGACAGTATCCACGTCTTCATCGTCATAGGTGGTGTCGTCCAGAGCGGCACATTCGCCCCACCCGGTGACCACACTCCCGTCGGGACGTGCGCACTCCAGGCCCATAAGGACGAGCGGTCGTGAGCGATGGGTGCCCTTGGCGGTTGACACCGGTACCCGGAACGGCAGCCGGACCTCGACAACTTCTGCGCTGAGCAGCCCAACGGATCCATCGAGCGACCCGAAGGCCCGCACCTGCTGATCGATTGGACGGTTGGACTGCAACCCCATCCTCTGAGCCTACGGTCGCTCGCTCCGAGTGACCGACGTTGTGCCAGGTAGCCGCCGGTCAGCCTCACCAGATGGACGGCAGGAACGAGGAATCCATCGGCGGTGACCTGGTCGTCAATGCCATCCCACACCTTCGATTTTAGGTGGATGAGGCGTTCACCACCAACGAAATTGGAATTGCCCACGGGATTTTGTTCGCGCTGCATCCGGACCCGCGAGCCTCGGGGTAGCGTCAAGCATCGTCGCAGAACAGAGGCCCGGGTGGCGGAATGGCAGACGCGGTGGACTCAAAATCCACTATCCGAGAGGGTGTGCGGGTTCGAATCCCGCCCCGGGCACGTTGAGATATCTCGAGATCGTGATGTCTCGCGGCGCACAACATGATGATTCATGGGATCGGTGAAACGTGAGCCGTGGCCGACCCGGGCGCAGGTGCTCGAGTTCCGCCGGCCATCTGCCGATGAGGAAAGATGTCGTTGATCGGCCCGCGCTTGGACCACGTACCCCCGGGGACGGTCGTGAGTTCAGGTACCGAACTCGAGCCCCGGCTCGGACTTGTACGCGACGTGGTCGACGAGATCCGCTGGACGTTTACGAAGCGACTCGGTTGGATCGGCCAGATCGTGCTCAATCTGGCCATCGGACTACCCATTGTTTTCGCCATGGCGTGGAACTCCCACAGCGACAACGTGCGAGTGGGAGGGTTCGCCACGTCGATTGCCGGTTGGGTGCTGGCCAGTGCCCTGAACACCAATCAGCTCGGCTTCGACTCCGACAGGGCTGCGGCATCGTTCCGATCCGGTGACACGGCCTGGCGGGTGCTGTTCCTGAAGAATCTATCGGTCTTCGTGGTCCTGACCCCGCCGATCCTCCTGCTGTCAACGTTCCTCCGACTGGTTGTCGCCCACCCTCCCGACTCCATAGCAATTGCCCTCATCAGGGATCTGGCTGACATCACTGTCTGGCTCGGCTTCGGATCTCTTCTTTCGGTGGTCCTCCCGTTTCGGCCGCTCGGATTCCGTGGACGATGGGAGACCCCGTCCAGCTGGGTCCGGTTCGTGGTGTGCATCGGCACCCCGTATGCCGTCTATTACGCTCTCCTGAAGACGTGGCACGTGCCCGAGTTGGCGGTGGCCGACCTGTTATTCCACCACGCTCGACACCATGTGTGGGCTTACAGTCTCACGCTCCTGGTCTGGGGATGCGTCACTTGGGGCTTCGGTTTGGCACTCGCCGAGCTCTACTACCACTTGTGGTCGAAGAAACTCGAAGACGATCTCGAACGTCGTCGTTGAACATTGCCAGGACCGCATGGGTTCACTCCAATTGTCGCCCGGCAATGGACGGGACTTCTGGAGCGGAGGGGCTATCACGGCAAGTGCCGCTAGCAGGATGATCAGCGCCGGTCCGATCGTGGCGAGTGACGCCTGCCATGAAACGGGCGGGTGGCATCCCGACCGTCCCTGGCAGAGCCGGATCGCTGACGGAGTCGAGCGGATCGGCTGCATCGGGGTCACTATCGGTCCCCGTCACCATTCTTCATTCGCAGACGGCCAACTGCCGCATCTCCGGCCGGCAACGGGTCACACACCTACTGCCCGGTAACCACCGATTCCTGTCACCGCCGTGCCACACTGGGCCGTCGACGGTCGTCTTGGCGACTGGCCCGAGTCGAGAGGAGCTTTGTGGGTGTTGGCCTTTACCTTTCCGGGACAGGGGTCCCAACGGTCCGGCATGGGACGTGCCTGGGTGGACCACCCCTCCTGGGAGGTGGCCAGCGAGGCTTCCGAGATTGCCGGACGGGACCTGACGGCACTGCTCCTCGACGCTCCGATGGAGGAGCTCACCCGCACGGCCAATGCTCAGCTGGCCACATTCGTGATGAGCCTGGTGGTGCTCGACGCTGTCGAGCGCCTCGGCCTCACTCCCGCCGCATGCGCTGGCCACAGCCTCGGTGAGTACACCGCATTGGTTGCCTCCGGTGCCCTCTCCTTGGCAGACGGCACCTCGCTGGTCATCGAGCGGGGCGATGCGATGCAGGAGGCGGCCGACGCACGGCCGGGAACGATGGCCGCCCTCATCGGAATCGCCGACGACGACGCCGAGGCCGCCTGCCAACGGGCCGAGTCCGACGTCTGGGTGGCCAACTACAATGCGCCGGGCCAGGTCGTGATCGCGGGAACCGAAGAAGGCATTGCCCTCGCCGTCGGCCACGCCAAGGAACTTGGAGCGCGGAAGGTCCTGCCCATTCCGGTATCCGGGGCCTTTCATACACCGATGATGCTCCCGGCCCGTGCGCGGCTGCGCCAGCGGCTCGATGCCGTCAGATTCCATGCACCCGAAGTGCCGGTGGTGGCCAATGTCGACTCGCGCGTGCATACCGACGCCGGCGAATGGCCGGGTCTACTGTCGGCTCAGCTGTGCAGCCCGGTGCGCTGGCGTCACTCTCTCGAAGTACTGAGCGGAAGGGGATCCACGTTGGCCATCGAACTCGGACCCGGAGGAGTGCTTTCCGGCATGGTCCGTCGAGCCACTCCAGACATGCGCGGCGTACCCGTGGCCGTTCCAGGTGACCTCGACAAGTTGATGGACCACGTGTCGGGCAATGACGAGTGGAGCGCCTCGGGACCTGATGGTCAGGGTGAGCACCTCTACACGTCCGAGCGGGTGGTGGTCAGTCCGACGCCTGGGGTTTTTGAGCCCGCCCTCCACCTCGCCCCTCTGGAAAGCACTGCTCTGGCCGAGGCTTCTGCCGCCCCTGGTAGCGGCCAAGGCGCCGAACCGGGTTCGCTTTTGGCCGTCGGTGACGTGGTCGGCACTGTGGGGTTGACCGAAGTCCGCACTCCGTTCGATGGGATTCTGGTGCGATGGCTGGCCGTGCGGGGTGAGCGAGTTGTCGAAGGACAGCCCGTGGCCTGGCTCCGCACTCGGGACAGCAGTGCATGACCAGACGAATCCGCCTGAAACCCCAATCCCGACTGAAGGACCGGGGACTGTGAAGGCCCGAGTGATCGACGACAGCGCCGTGGGAAAGGAGCAGACCGGCGCCCGGGTGGTCCTGGTGACTGGGGGATCCCGGGGCATCGGACTGGCCTGTGCCGAATGGTTCCTGTCGAACGGCGACCGTGTAGCCATTACCTCCCGGACGGGCTCACCGGATCGCCACCCGGGCGCTGGACCTGACCGCTTCCTCTCGCTCACGTGCGACATGACGATCCCCGAGCAGGTCGAAGCGGCCTTCGCCGCCATCGAGCAAGCCTGGGGGCCAGTCGAGGTCCTGGTGGCCAACGCCGGTGTGACCCGGGACACACTGGCCCTGAGGATGACCGAAGATGCCTGGTCCGAAGTCATCGACACCAATCTGACCGCTGTCTTCCGGGTCACCAAGCGGTCCTTGTCAAGAATGATCCGCTTACGCCGTGGTCGGATCATCATGATCTCATCGGTCGGTGCATTCATCGGGTCGGCTGGCCAGGCCAACTACGCCGCCTCGAAGGCCGGGTTGGTCGGCATGGCTCGCTCGTTGGCCCGCGAGGTGGCCAGCCGTTCGATCACGGTGAACGTCGTCGCCCCGGGCTTGGTGGAAACGCATATGCTGACCGGACTCGGTGAAGCCAAGCGGGCTGAATTCGCCGCCCAGGTCCCGTTGGGACGGGTGGCCCGGCCCGAAGAGATCGCCAGTGTTATCGGATTCGTCGCATCAGACGGAGCCGGATACATGACCGGTGCCGTCCTGCCGGTCGATGGCGGGCTGGCAATGGGCCTCTGACTATAGATCCGGGCAACATCCAGGCAGCCGATGGGCAACAAGATCGCACACCAACGGGAACAGACCAAGGAGACGTAGTGAGCAACGACGAGATGTTCGAGAAGTTCAAGGGATGCGCCGTGGAGGTACTTCAGGTCCCCGAAGACAAGATCACCAAGGAGGCCCGGTTCGCTGAGGACCTCGATGCTGACAGCCTGGACCTGGTCGAACTCGTGATGGCATTGGAGGAGACGTTCGACGTCTCGGTAGACGAGACCGAGCTCGAAGGCATCGAGACCATTGGCCAGGCCTACGACCTGATCGCTGCCAAGATCTGATGCTGTTGGGCGTCGGTCCCGACGGGTCAATCGGCGGCCGGCGGGTGGCCATCACCGGCATAGCCGCCATCTCGTCGGTCGGCTCGGGACTCGAAGCATTCTGGTCGGGCCTCCACGGTCCTGCGCCCGAGGGTGAACGTCGGGTCCAAGGATTCGACGCCGACCGGTGGTTTTCCATCAAGGAAGCCCGTCATCTCGACCGGTTCGCCCAGTTCAGTGTGGCGGCAGCCGACATGGCACTTGCCGACGCCGGCGACCTCGATGCCGACCCGGGCAGATCCGGGGTCATCATGGGCACAGGCGTAGGCGGCCTGCAGACACTCGAAACCCAGATCCTCGTCTACGCCGAAAAAGGCGCGCGCCGAATCTCACCGCGCCTGGTGCCGATGATGATGTCCAATGCCGGTGCTGCGGCAGTGTCGATGCGAATCGGCTGGCACGGCCCATCGGAGACCGTGATCACCGCCTGTGCGGCCGGGGCCCACTCAATCGGCCACGCCGCTCGGTTGGTGGCCTCTGGGCGGTGCGACATAGCCATCGGCGGAGCAGCGGAGGCGGGCATGACGATCGTCGGCACGGCCGCATTCGCCAACATGACCGCCCTGTCGACTTCGGGGCGGTCGATGCCGTTCGATGTCCGCCGCGACGGTTTCGTGATGACTGAGGGTGCCGGTGCACTCGTGCTCGAGGAATGGGACCGTGCTGTTGCCCGCGGTGCCCGGATCTACGGCGAACTCGCCGGGGCGGCCAGCACGTCCGATGCCCACCACATCACCGCTCCCACCCCGGGTGGATCCGGTGCTGCTGCCTGCATCCAATTGGCCATGGACGATGCCGGCATCGAGGCATCTCAGGTCGCTCACATCAACGCGCACGGGACCTCGACGCCACTCAACGACCAGGCCGAATCGGATGCCATTGGTAAGGTGTTCGGCAATGACGCGCCGCCCGTCACCTCCATAAAAGGAGCGACCGGCCACGGGCTCGGCGCCAGCGGCGCCATCGAGGCGGTGGCCTCAGTGCTCACCATCGCTCACGCAAGTATCCCACCGACAGTTGGCTTCGAGGAGCCGGACCCCGGCATCCAACTCGACGTGGTGGCCCACAGGGCACGGGCATGGGAGCCAGGGCCGATCCTTTCCAATTCGTTCGGGTTCGGCGGCCACAACGGCTGCCTGGTCATCATCCCAGCCTGATCCGGTAGTGCCGACCGCTCAGCCGGGGTACGGGCATTCCGACTGGTGCGCCGCCCCGCGCTGGCTGGAGTGGGTCTGAGGTGCCCTAGCGTGGAGATCCCATGATCGACTCCGCACCCTCGCTCGACGATGCCATCAACTCCGACAGGCCGGCCGACCTGGCCATCGGCGCCTTCACGCCTGACGCTCCTTGGATCGTGGACCCGGCCGCCATGCCCTGGCGGCTGGGCACCGGGGGCGAGCCCGGCGTAGACGCCTTACGCCGCCAGGCCGCCGAACTAGCCCGCACTCTCGTCCACTCCCAACACCTCCCCTCGGTCGGACGTGTCCTGTCCGTCGCCTACCGCCTCGGCATCCCGCTCGTGCTGTGGGGGGCGAAGGAGCGGGGCACTGATGGGTCGCGCGCCGGGTTGTCCAAACGACTACGCCCCGCCTTCGAACATTTGGGGCCGACCTACATCAAGCTCGGGCAGATCATCTCGTCCGGTGAGGGCATCTTTCCCGAAGAACTTGTCTCCGAGTTCCGGCTCCTCCGCGACCGGGTCCCAGCCGAGCCGTTCTCGATCGTTCGGCGCACCGTCGAGGCTGACCTCGGACGCCCGCTTGCCGATGTCTTCACTTCTTTCGACAGCACCCCGATCGCATCGGCATCCATTGCGCAGGTTCACGCTGCCACCCTTCGTACCGGCGAGCGGGTGGTCGTGAAAGTCCAGCGCAGTCGGGTGGCCCGGCTGGTCCGCCTCGACATTGCCGCCATGGCCTGGATCGCCCCGTTCCTGGTAGGTCGGATTCCGGTAACCGCCCTTACCAATCCGCCAGCCCTCGTCGAGCTGTTCGCCGAGACCATCGTCGAGGAGCTCGACTTCCGACTTGAGGCTCAAAACATGCTCGATATCGCCGAGGTCTTAGCCGGGACAGACCAACGGATGGTGGTCGTACCCCGGCCCCACCCCGAGCTGGTCACCCGTCGGGTGTTGGTTATGGAGCATCTCCACGGATTTCCTTGGAGCGATGCCGAAGGAATGCGGGCGGCGGGCATCGACACTGCGGCTGTGCTGCGGTCCAGTCTGATCGCCTTCCTGGAAGGCGCCCTGCTCTACGGCGTCTTCCACGGCGACCTACACGGGGGAAACATGATGGTCCAGTCCGATGGAACCGTGGCCCTGCTCGACTTCGGCATCACCGCCCGGCTCGACGAGCGTAAACGACAGGCCTTTCTGCGCCTACAGATGGGGGCCAGCACCAACAATGTGGCTGTCCAGGTCGAGGCACTGCGCGACCTCGGAGCGCTGCCGGCCGATTCGGACATCGACGCCGTCATCCGAGACCTCAATCTCGACCGACCACCCATCGACCCCACGACGTTGACGGCCGACGAGATGATGGCTGAGTTACGCGAGGTGACCAAGGCGCTGCTGGGCTACGGAGCGAAACTCCCGAAAGAGCTGATGCTCTTCGTGAAGAACATGCTGTTTCTCAACGGTGCCATGGCGACCATGGCCCCCGATGTCGACATCCTGGGCGAAATCGTGGCGATCGTGACGTATTTCACCGAGCGCCATGGCGACCGCATCGCCCGCGAGGTCGGCTTCGAGGTGACGACCGACACCATCGACCTAGACGGCTACCGCGCTGCCATGGGCTTCACCGACGAGACCGACGCCATCACTTTCCGCGACCTTCAGGAGCGACGCGAACTGATCGCCAAGCGCCTCGAGGCTCACGAACGCCC
>JAYVYR010000157.1:0-8231 GCA_043784065.1 Acidimicrobiaceae bacterium | reverse complement strand
GTACCGCCGCGGGACGGGCACTGGTAGAGAGAGATGTCGTAGCCGAAGCTTCCCGACGGGTAGGAGGAACCGGTGAACCTGCCCGTACCCGTGGCCTGGGCCATGCCCACGACCGGTTGGTTGATCACCTGGGGCGCGGAGCCCCAGTAGGTGGCATCCCCAAAGGCGGATACGGCTCCGTTGCTGTTGGTGAACCAGTACCCCTGCCCGCTCCGGTCAACGGTGAGGGAGACGACAGGATGGGGCTGGGGGACATTACCGAGCGATCCGTAGAATCCGGCGTCGCCGTAGGCGAACACTCCGCCGTCGGCTCCGGTGAACCAATACCCGCCTCCGCCATGGGTTGCCGCCATGCCGACGATGGGTTGATTGAGGTGGATGTCGCCCGTCGAACCATGGAAGGCGGCGTCGCCGTAGGCGAAGATCCCGCCGTCGGCGGCCACCAGCCAGTAACCGTTGCCCGACGGAGTAGCTGCCATCCCGACGACTGGTTGGTTGAGATGGATGGCGCCGGTCGAACCGTGGAAGGCGGCGTCGCCGTAAGCGAAGATCCCGCCATCGGCGGCCACCAGCCAGTAACCGTTGCCCGACGGAGTAGCTGCCAACCCGACGATGGGCTGATTCAGGTGGATGTTGCCGGTGGACCCGAAGAACACAGCATTGCCGAAGTCGAAGATCCCACCGTCGGACGCCACCTCGCGGTAGCCGCCGAAGTCGGTGGGTGCGGTGGCGGCCATGCCCACGACCGGCTGGTTCAGTCGGATGTTGCCCGCTGAGCCGTAGAAGGGCGCGCCTCCGAAGGAGAAGATCCCCCCGTCACGTGCCCCAAGCCAGTAGGTGGTCACACTCGACGAGGCGGGCGACGGTGACGTCGCCGCTGATGCAGCAGCGGGCGTGGCGACCGTCGCCGGGCTGAGCATTCCTGCAGCCCCCGCAGCCAATCCGGACGGGATGACGGTCGCCAGAACGGCTATACACACCCCTAGTCCGGATCGCCTTCCCCGATTGACCTGTGGCTGCGAGCGATGTCGTGAAGAGATGCGGATGTCGGCTCCAGTGGTCGGGGCGAGGTCGGGGGCTACGTCCATCAGATTGGTTCCGACCGTGCGTTGGTCGATTCGGCTGCCCGAACCATTGTGGATTCCGGACCGGGCCGGGTCAATGACCCTCGTCTGAACTGGGCTTTCTCGGCATACGTCGCTTGGCGACCACCCGGTCGGGAGTCAGCCCCGCAGCAGGTCGGCGATGCGGAACGCCAGGTCGAGTGATTGCCGACCATTCAGTCTCGGGTCGCACGTAGTCGTGTAGTTCTGGCCAAGCTGGCCCTCGACGATGTCCTCGACCCCTCCGAGGCACTCGGTGACATCATCACCCGTGAGCTCGATGTGCACGCCGCCCGCACAGCTTCCTACCTCGCGGTGGATGCGGAAGAAACTTTGCAGCTCACCGATGATGTCGTCGAAACGCCGGGTCTTCCGGCCGCCTTCAGCGGTGAAGGTATTGCCGTGCATCGGGTCGCACATCCACACCACCGGATGTCCTTCGGCCGCAACCGCACGCAGCAGCGGGGGGAGGTGGTCGTCGATGGCCTCTACGCCGAACCGGGTGATCAAGGTGAGCCGTCCGGGCACGCGCCTGGGGTTGAGATGCTCGCACAGGGCCAGGACGTCGTCGGCGCTGGCCGACGGCCCGACCTTGGAACCGATGGGATTGTGGATGCCGGTCAGGAACTCGACATGGGCGCCGTCCAGCTGTCGGGTGCGCTCGCCCACCCACAGCATGTGAGCCGAACAGTCGTACCAGTCTCCGGTCAGTGAATCGCGCCGGGTCAAGGCTTCCTCGTAGTCGAGGATGAGCGCTTCGTGGCTTGTCCAGAAGTCGACCTGGTGGAGGGTGTCCTCAGCGGTGAGGTTGATGCCGCAGGCATCCATGAACCGAAGGGCGCTGTCGATGCCCTCAGCGATGGATTCGAATCGGCGACCTTCAGTGGACGTGGCCACGAACTCCTGGTTCCAGGCGTGGATCTGGCTGAGGTCGGCGAAGCCGCCCTTGGTGAAGGCGCGCAACAAGTTGAGGGTGGAGACCGCTTGTTCGTAGGCGGATACCAACCGGGCGGGGTCGGGAATCCGAGCCGACCGCTCCGGCAGATCGTCATTGACCATATGGCCACGGAATGTGTCGATGACCTGGTCGCCGACACGTTCGGTGGGAGAACTCCTGGGTTTGGCGAACTGTCCGGCGATCCGACCGACCTTGACCACCGGGAGCCCGGCACCGTACGTCAGGACGACGGCCATCTGGAGGATTACCTTGAGCTTGTCCCGGATCCCGTCAGCTGTGAATTCGGCGAATGACTCGGCGCAGTCCCCAGCTTGCAGGACGAATGCGCGGCCGTCAGCCGCCTGACCCAGGGCCCGGGTCAGGTGGCGCGCCTCGCCTGCAAATACGAGGGGCGGCAGCCCACTCAGCTTGGCGTGGGCCAGCTTGAGTGCGCCCTCGTCCGGCCAGATCGGCTGCTGTGCTGCCGGACGTGTGCGCCACGAATCGGGAGTCCAGAGGTCGCCAGCATCGGGACTGGAGTTCGGAGTTACCACCTCCACAGCGTAAAGCCTCCCGCTCTAGGCTCGGAACATGCCCCCCTTCCGCTTCGGCGCCCAGCTCTCGAATGCTACGTCGGGGGCATCGTGGCGTGAACTGGCCCGAACCGTGGAGGGCCTCGGCTACTCCACCCTGTTCCTCCCCGACCACTTCGGAGACCAGTTCGGGACGATCGTCGCCCTGACCGTGGCCGCTGAGGCCACCACGGAGCTGAAGGTCGGCTCCCTCGTCTTCGGCAACGACTACCGGCACCCGATCGTGTTGGCCAAGGAGATGGCGACCCTCGACCTGATGTCCGAGGGCCGGGTCGAATTCGGCCTCGGTGCGGGGTGGATGACGACGGACTACGACCAGTCGGGGATTCCGAACGACCCACCCGGGGTGCGGATCAGCCGCATGGTGGAAAGCCTCTCCATCCTCAAGTCGCTGTGGTCGACAGGTGCAGCGACACTCAGAGGTGAGCATTACTCGATCAAGGATGCCGTCGGTGCCCCGCTGCCCCACAGCCGGCCCTACCCGAAGATCATCATCGGAGGGGGTGGCAGACGGATTCTCGGCATAGCTGCCCGAGAGGCCGACATCGTGGGGGTAAATATGAGCTTGGCGTCCGGGCATGCCGGCCGTGAAGTCCTCGACTCGGCCACAGCCGAGTACTTCGACGAGCGGATCTCCTGGGTGAGCGATGCGGCGGGCGACCGGTTCGACAGCCTTGAACTGCAGTGCCTGACCTTCATGGTCCAGATCGTGCCGGACCGCAAGGAATCCATCGAACGCTTGTCGTCAGCAACGGGAGTCACGGCGGAGCAGATCGAGGGTTCACCGATCGCTCTGATCGGCACGATCGAACAGATCAGTGAGCAGTTGATCGAGCGGCGCGAACGGTTCGGCTTCTCCTACATCGTGGTTCACGAGGCGGAATTGGAGGCGTTCGCCCCGGTAGTGGCAGCGTTGGCCGGCACCTGACGTGGGGATCCGTGCACTTCACCTCGGGATTTTCGGGGGCACGTTCGACCCCATCCACCTCGGGCACGTGGAGGTGGCCGGCGCCGTGCGCGAAGCCCTCGGGCTCGATCGGATGTTGGTCGTGGTTGCCAATCACCCTTGGCAGAAACAGGACCGACCGGTGACCCCGGCGGAGGACCGTTACGCCATGGCCGCCGCTGCCGTGGCCGATCGACCAGGGCTAGAGGCATCGCGGATTGAACTCGACCGCGGCGGGCTGTCCTACACGATCGATACCGTTCGCCAACTGCGTGCGGATCAACCGGGCGCCGAGTTCTTTTTGGTGGTCGGATCCGACGTGGTGGGGACGCTCGCCACCTGGCACCAATTTGAGGACCTACGGGACCTGGTCACCTTGGCCGTGGTGGACCGGCCTGGTGCGGCTGAACTCGAACCGCCACCCGGATGGCGGTTCGTCCGGGTGGCGGTTCGTCCGGTCGATGTATCGAGCACCGATCTGCGGGCGGTGCTCGAAGCCGGTGGGTCGGTCGTGGGCCTGGTGCCTGATTCCGTCATCCGCTGCATGGCCGACCGCGGTCTGTACGCTACGGACAGATGACTGTGCGGCTGACCCCCCACCGAGTCCGACAGCACCACACGGCCGAAGGTCCCCAGCCGTCGCAGTCGCTTGACTCATCGGTGACAGTCCCCGCCGACAGTCCCGCTGAGCCGATGCCGAACGTGGTCACCGCGGGCATCTCGGGTGTTCCATCGCTTACGCTCGCGGTCGAACCGACTGGGGCGGGACAAGTTCCCGGAATCGATCACGGCGTCGTCCGTAGGCCATCTGGCGCCGACTCCCGGATCGCCCTGCGCGAGGCTCGTCGCCAGCGACGAAGGACCGCCTGGCTGTGCACTGCGGTTGTCGCCATCTGTCTGGGGCTTACCATCATGGTGGTCAGCCTGGCCCGGACACGTCCGGCACCTCCAGGAGTGGTTGCCCCTTACATGTTCGCATCTCTATCCAGCCCAGTACCTGGCGGCACCTCGCTGCCGTCCGACCCGCACCCGGGCGCTTCGGCGTCAGAAGGAGGCCACCGTTGACCACCACAGACCCGAACCCCGTACCAGGTACATCTGCCCCGTACATTCCCGATGAGTGCCTGGTGGCCGCCCGCGCCGCCGACGCTAAGTCGGGGGAGGAGACGGTGATCCTTGCCATGGGTGACCTACTGGGGGTAACTGACGCGTTTGTCGTCACCAACGGGCGCAACACCCGCCAAGTCAAGACGATCGTCGATGAGATCGAACGCCAGGTGAAGCTCACCAGTGACCGGTCTCCTGTTCGGGTGGAAGGCCTGGCCGACGCCTATTGGGTTCTGATGGACTACGGCGATTTTTTGGTCCACGTCTTCATGGACGAGGCCCGCGCCTTCTATGACCTCGAGCATCTGTGGAACGACGCGCCCCGGGTAGCGTGGGCGGAGGCTGCCTGACCGTTCCTCGTATCGGAAACGCCGGCGGTGGGCAGACCGGCTCAGGCCAGGGGGGCCTGGGGTAGATAGTCGGCCCGGCCAACCGGACCGGGAACCTGGGCGCCGGCGGCAGTCGGCACTTCAATTGCCTTGCCGGCAATGGCGAAGGTAACTCCGGTAACCCCAGGCTGCTGGGTGATGGTGTAGACGACCTGGGCGATGGCAAGAGTCTGGTCAGGACCGACCACTTGGATCGGATTGGTGGTGAAGCTGACTACGGCGACAGCGCCGGCAGGCGCCACCGTGACCTGGACCCCGGTCCGATTGAGGAACGATTGGACGCCGGCGGCCGACTCATTTGCCGTAGGGCCGGCGAGGAGTGCGCCGACCACCTGGGTGAGTGAAGCCGGGACGGCCAGCACCCGGGCGGCCGCCACCAGGTGCCCGCTCGGGGCGACCAGGTAGATGAGTTCGGTCACCCCGACAGCGGGCGATGCCCCAGGGATGGTCGTCGTCGTCGGCGGATTGAGGAGGTGGTACGGCACGTCGGCCTTGGCGATCGGCGAAGGTGAGGAGGCGGTGGGGATGCCACACGCCCCGAGCGCCAGGATCGCCAGGGCCGTCACCGTTCCGGCAACTGCGCGAGTGCGATCTGGCTTCACCCGGGCTCCCGATATCTGAGCGGGGGCGGGCCTGATCGGGCACGTAGGTAGGACGCTCCTCCCAACGGGTCTGGTCCGAGTTCGTCGGGCTGGAGGGGAAGCTCGACCACGAAGCGCGTGCCCCCGCCCTGTCCGTCCTCGCTCCACACCCGACCGCCGTGAAGCCGGATATGTTCTGCCACGAGCGAGAGACCGAGTCCTGTGCCGTGGCCTGAAGCCCTCTGGCCAGCACGTCCGCCCCGATAGAAGCGCTCGAACAGGTGTGCCCGTTCCGACTCGGGTACCCCTGGGCCGCGGTCCTCGACAATTACCCGGATGGATTCCGCAGGTGGCAGCACACCACCGACGGGTCCGGGTTGCCGTTCCACCCGTACCCGGGTCACTCCGCCGGCGTAGACGGCGGCATTTTCCGTGAGGTTGGCCATTACCCGCTCGAAGCGTCGTTTGTCGACGGCCAGGCGGAGTCCGTCGACGCCCGGACCGACCTCAACGGTAAAACTGACCGGCCCCCGCAAGCCATCGGCCCCCACTGGACCACCAGCAGCCACTGCCCGACGAACCAATTCGCCCGGATCCACCTCATCGAGCGAGAGTTCGGCGGAGCCGGCATCGAACCGCGAGATCTCGAGGAGGTCGTCCACCATCCGGGTGAAACGCCGGAGGTCGCCGTCCAAGAGGTCGAGCGCCCGCTGCGCCCGGGGGGCGAGCTCGGACCGGTGACCTTCGAGTACGGACACGGTGGCGGTCAGGGTAGTGAGGGGGGAGCGAAGCTCGTGACTCACATCCGAGGTGAACCGGGCTTCCCGCTCGATACGGCCCTGGAGGTTGGTTGTCATCCGGTTGAAGGCTGAGGCCAGCTCATCGAGGTCGGGGTCATCGCCGGTGCTCACCCGGGTGTCGAGCTGGCCCCCGGCGATGGCCACGGCGGCGTCGGTCAGGCCGGCGAGCGGACGCAAGGCTCGGGAACTGGCCCACCGGCCCACTGCGGCACCAGCGACCGTGGTGACGAGGGCCGCGCCTGCCAGGGCGATGGCCAATGCCCGCAGGGTGCGGGCCAGTTCGTCAAGTGAGAACACCTCGAAATAAGCGGCGTGTACGGCGGGCAGGGGGACTCCGATCACCTGTTGGGGTGTGCCGGCCAAGGTGAACCGCTGGGTAGCGGGATTGCCCGACAGGACGAGCACCCGTTCGGCCAGTGGAATGGCACTCTGACTTACCGATATCGACGTCGCGTACCACTGGCCTCCGGTACGCAGAACGGAGCGCGATCCGGGCAAGGTGTCCACCGACTCGATCAGCTGGTTGACTTGAGTCGCGGGGGAGCGGAGGGCGTTCTGCACAAGGGCAGCGTTGGCGAAAGCCTGGCGTTGTTCGGCCGCCTGGCGTTCGTTGAGAAACGTGGTCCTGGCCGTGTAGTAGGTGATGCCGGCCATGAGGGCGGACAGGCCGAAGGCGGCCAGGGCGAAGGTGAGGGTGACCCGGGCCCGCAAACCAAGGCGACCCGCGCTCAAGTCACTGTTCATGTGGTCCGGGTCCGCATCGTCACTTTCGTCGCCAGCCCGATCGGCGCCAAGAATGCTGACTGCGGCCACTCTTCAGACCGCCAGCTTGTAGCCCATACCCCGGACGGTGAGGATGAATCGCGGGGAGGCAGGATCAGGCTCGACCTTGGTGCGCAGGCGTCGGACGTGGACGTCGACCAGGCGTCCGTCCCCAAAATAGTCGTACCCCCAGACCCGCTCGAGCAGCTGCTCACGACTGAGCACCTTGCCCGGGTGGTTGGCCAGCTCGCACAGCAGGCGAAATTCGGTGCGGGTGCAGTGGACTTCCTCGCCGGCTCGACGCACGACCCCGGCATCGGGCTCGATCTCAACGTCGCCAAATGAGAGTAGTGCTGACGCTTCGCCGTCCTGGCGGGACCGGCGTAGGAGGGCACGGATGCGGGCCGCCAGCTCGTTGGCCACGAAGGGCTTGGTGACGTAGTCGTCGGCTCCGGCCTCAAGTCCGGCCACTACGTCATGAGTATCGGAACGCGCAGTCACCATGATGACCGGCACCGTCGAAGTACGCCGAAGTGCCCGGCACGCTTCGAAACCGTCCATGCCCGGCAGCATCAGATCGATGAGGACAAGTTCGGCCGGTTCGGCCTCGAACTGTGTGATGGCCTCTTCGCCAGTGCCCACGTCGTCGACTGTGTGGCCCTCGTCTTCCAGAGCCAACCGCATGGAGGAGCGGATCCGTTCGTCGTCCTCGACGATCAGAATGCGGCTCATGAACCGATCATGACACGACCCCCCGCCCAGTGCGGGCGGGGGGTCGTTGGCCGCAGCAGAGTTGAAGCGGGTACTACGAGAGCCAGATCTGCTGGGGCCAGATGGCGCCGCCGATCTGCCCGTACGCCTTGCTCCCGGACGGGGTGGTCGGGTTGTTGAAGTTCTGGACCTTGGATACGGCCCCTATGGACCAGATCACGCGGGCGTACCAGACGTAGGGGATGTCCTGGGACAGCAGCTTGTTGACCTGTTGGTACGCCGCCACCTGGCCAGCCGTGTCG
>JAYVYR010000156.1:0-16864 GCA_043784065.1 Acidimicrobiaceae bacterium | reverse complement strand
CGCCTGCTCCATGCCCGAGGCGCGCGAGTGGTCCTGGCCGGCCGCGATCCTGACCGACTGCAAGCTGTGGGCTTACCCGCCGATGTCCTCTCTGTCGTGCTCGACCTACGGGACCCTTCAGCCGGCGATGCCCTGGTGGATGCCGTGGGCGACCGTCATGGGCGCCTCGACGGCCTGGTCGACGCGGCCGGCGTAGTGGCCTTCGGGTCGCTGGTCGACACCGACGACCGGGTGCTTGAGGAGCTGTTCGTGACCAACGTCCTCGGCCCCTTGTGGCTCCTGAAGCGGGCGGTGCCGATGTTGGCCGAGTCAAAGGGGTTCGTGCTCCATGTGAGCGCGGTGGTGGCGGAACAGCCCATGGCCGGCATGGCCGCTTACAGTGCCTCGAAGGCGGCGTTGACCGGTGCCGACGCGGCGCTCACCCGAGAGCTCCGCCGCAGCGGGATCCTGGTGGTGGACGCCCGGCTACCCCACACGGAGACGGGTCTCGCCGGCCGGCCCCTGGCGGGTGTCGCTCCTAAGCTTCCGACAGGGCTGGATCCTGGTTGGGTCGCCGCCCGCTTGCTGGCCGCAATTGAGGCCGGCGAGACCGTGGTGCCCTCGAATGCCTTCGCTCCAACCGCCTGAATCCTCGCACCGGGCGTTGGGGACCGGTCGTAGCGTGCGGCCTGCCATGTGGCGACTCCTCCGTATCCGACGGGACGGATTGACCGTCCGGTGGCTTGCCGTCGTGGCGGCGAGCGTCCTGGCCGCTCTCACGTGCAGTGCCCAGTGGTACGTTTGGGCCACCGATACTCCGGCATCGGTCCCGTCCGGGCTTACCTTTGTGCGCACCGGGCCGTACCTGACCCGGTTCCACACGTGGGGCGCGCCCTCGGCTGACCCGGTGGTCCTGGTCCACGGGGCCTTCGAGTCGGTGACCACCTGGGCGCCGGTGGCCGAACGTCTCGCCCCGACCCGCCACGTTGAGGCCTACGATCTTGAGGGATACGGCTACAGCCAGCGCGTCGGCCCGTACACGACCGAGTCGTTGGCCACCCAGCTGGTGGCATTCCTGGCCGCCCGCCACCTCGATCACCCGGTCCTGGTCGGTCACTCGCTGGGGGCCGGAGTCATCGCCCGGTGCGTCCTCGACCACCCCGGGGTAGCCGCCGGAGTTGTCTTCCTCGACGGCGATGGACTCTCGGTGACCATTCCGGGCACCTGGGTGCCCGGGGAACTGCCCGAGCCCTTCCGGCCGGCGCTGTTCCGCGGGGTGGTCCGCAGCGACGCGCTGGTGAGCACCGTCTTCGGATTGGCCTGCGGTCCGGGCTGCCCGACCCTGACGCCCAGCCAGACCGCGGCCGTGCGCCGCCCATTCGAGATGGCCGGCGCCGAGCGGGCGCTGTTGGCCTTTACCGGACGACCGGTCGTCGGAGTCACCGCCTCCGAGCTCGGCCGCATCCGGTCGTCCGGACTACCCGCCCTCGTCGTGTTCGGAGCTGAGGACCCTGAGTACAGCGCGGATGCGCCTGCTCGCACCGCTGCCCGGATCGGCGCGCCGCACCCGACGCTGATCGCCAATTGCGGGCACCTGTCACTGTGGTCCCACCCGACCCAGGTGGCTGCAGCCGTGGTCGGGTTCGCGGACCGGCTGGCACCCGGAACCGGCAACGCCGGCCGGGGGCATGTCCCTGTTCAGGTCGACCAGGGGCATGTCCCTGGTCAGGTCGACCAGGGGTCGTCGGCGTCGGGGTCGATGGCGTAGCGGCCGAGGGCGGCGGCCACCGTGTCCGCTGGTACGGAACCGTCGGCGGCCAGCCCTTCGAGCACGGCGACCACCAGGTGGGCGGCGTCCACCTCGAAGTACCGGCGCAGCACCTGGCGGGTGTCGGACCGGCCGAAGCCGTCCGTGCCGAGCGAGGTAAACCGGCGCGGCATCCAGCGGGCCACCTGGTCGGGGACGGCACGGACGAAGTCGGTGACGGCCACGATGGGTCCGTCGATAGCGGACAGTGAAGCGGTGACGAGCGGTAGCCGTGGTGCAACGTCGGGATGCAGCCGGTTGTGTCGCTCAGCGGACAGAGCGTCCTCGCGCAGCGATTTGTAGGAGGTGACCGACCAGGCCTCTACTCCCACCCCCCAGTCCTCGGCCAACAGGCGGCGAGCCTCCATGGCGGCCTGCCAGGCGGTACCGGAAAAGAGCAGCGTGGCCTGCGCTGCCGACTGCGGCACCTCGGACGGGGTTTCGGCGAACCGGTACATGCCGGCCACCGTTCCAGATCGGATCCGTTCGGCGTCGCCCGGATCGCCAGTCAAGGCTGGCATCACATAGTTCTCGTTGTACAGCGTCAGGTACCAGAAGCGGTCCTCGGGAGCGGGACCGGTCATCCGCCGGATGCCGTCCTCCACGATGGTCGCCACCTCGTAGGCGAAAGCAGGGTCGTATGCCTCGACCGACGGGTAGGCCGATGCCAACAGCAGCGAGTGTCCGTCCTGGTGCTGCAGGCCTTCTCCGTTGAGGGTGGTGCGACCGGCTGTGCAGCCGAGCAGGAATCCGCGCCCGCGGCTGTCGCCCAACGCCCACAACAGGTCGCCCACCCGCTGGAACCCGAACATCGAATAGAAGAGGTAGCAGGGGATGAGCGTCTCTCCCCAGGTGGCATACGAGGTGGCAGCCGCAGTGAACGTGGCTGTTGCCCCCGCCTCGCTGATCCCCTCCTCGAGGACCTGCCCAGTGGCGCTTTCGGCGTAGTGGAGAGCCAGACCCGCGTCGACGGGGGTGTACCTCTGGCCGTCGGGTGCGTAGATCTGGACCTCGCTGATGAGCGACTCGAGACCGAAGGTACGGGCCTCGTCCGACACGATGGGCACGATCCGCCGACCGATACCGGGATCACGGGTGAGCGAGCGCAATAGGCGCGCAAAGGCCATGGTGGTCGACACCTCTTGGCGACCAGAACCGCCGAGCAGGTCGACGAAGGTGTCGGTGGACGGTTCGGGAAGGGGCTTGGCCCGTACCACCCGGCTTGGAAGGGGTCCGCCGAGCAGGCGACGACGTTCGGCCAGGTAGGTGGCCGCGGCCGAACCGGCAGGGGGGCGATAGTAGGGAGGAAGGCCCCCGTCGAGATCGGATTCGGCGATCTCCTCGTGGAGAAAAAGCCGGTCGCGCAGTGTCCGCAGCTGATCGGTGGTCATCTTCTTGATCTGGTGGGTGGCATTGCGGGCTTCGATTTCGGGCCCGAGCGTCCATCCCTTGATGGTCTTGGCCAGGATGGCGGTGGGTGCCCCGGTGTGTTCAGTGGCCGCCAGATAGGCCGCGTAGAGCTTGCGGTAGTCGTGGCCGCCGCGAGGCAGGTTCTGGAGTTCGGCATCGCTCAGGTGGTCGACCAGGGCTCGAAGCCGGGGGTCGGGCCCGAAGAAGTGCTCCCGGATGTAGGCCCCCGACTCGGTGGCGTACTTCTGGAATTCGCCGTCGACCGTCTCGTTCATCTTGGCCAACAGCACGCCGTCGACATCGCGGGCCAGCAGCTCGTCCCACGTCCGGCCCCAGACCACCTTGATCACGTTCCAACCGCAGCCCCGCAGCGTGGCCTCGAACTCCTGGATGACCTTGCCGTTGCCGCGCACCGGTCCATCGAGCCGCTGCAGGTTGCAGTTGACCACCAGGGTGAGATTGTCGAGGTGCTCGCGACCGGCCATACCGAGTAGAGCGATGGTTTCTGGCTCGTCGAACTCGCCGTCGCCGACGAAGGCCCAGATCCGGCTATCGACTGTGTCGGCCAGCCCGCGGGCCTCGAGGTAGCGGGCCATGTGTGCCTGGGCGATGGCGTTGATCGGGCCGAGCCCCATCGACACCGTCGGGTACTCCCAGAAGTCGGGCATCAGGCGTGGGTGCGGATAGGACGACAGCCCGCCACCGCCCACCTCAAAGCGGAAATTATCGAGTTGGCTCTCGGTCAATCGTCCCTCGACGAAGGCCCGGGCGTAGATCCCCGGGGAGGCATGGCCCTGGAAGTAGACCTGATCGCCGGGTCCTCCACCGTCCTTGCCCCGGAAGAAGTGGTTGAAGCCCACTTCGTAGAGGGCGGCGGAGCTGGCGTAGGTGGCCAAGTGACCACCGACGGCGTCGGAGACGATGTTGGCCCGGACCACCATGACTGCCGCGTTCCAACGGATGAACGCCCGGATCCGCCGCTCGAGATGTTCATCGCCGGGGAACTCGGGCTCGGCATCGGAGGGGATCGAGTTGACGTACGGCGTCGACACCGCCGGTGGAAAGTCGACCTGGGACTGACGTGCTCGTTCGAGGAGTCGCATCAGCAGGTACCGGGCACGGTTACGCCCGTGCACCCGGGCGACGTCGTCGAAGGCCGCCAGCCACTCTTCGGTCTCCATGGGATCGAGGTCGGGGAGCTGGTGGGCGACTCCGTCGAACAACATCGCCCCCATCGTCCCACTGTCTGAGGACTGGCGCACCCCGCCTTCGGGTGGAGCTGGCGGTGCGGTGCGTCCAGCGCGCCATGAGTAGGGCGAACCCACGGTGGGGCGGGCGCGCTCCCGGTGGGGCGGGCGAACGGGCATGCTGTGGCCATGGACGCGCCCCGCCCTACTCCTGACGGATCACCCATCATCGTTTATACAGACGGCTCATGCCTGGGGAACCCTGGACCCGGCGGATGGGCCTGGGCAGTCGACGGGGGGACCTCTGATTCGGGCGGCGAGTCTCACACCACCAACCAGCGAATGGAAGTCTTGGCGGTGATCCGGGCGCTCGAAACCTTGCCGGGTGCGGTTCATGTGGTGAGTGACTCGACCTACGTCGTGAACTGCTTCCGCCAGCGTTGGCACACTGGCTGGAAGCGCCGGGGCTGGAAGAACTCGCAGGGGAAGTCAGTGGCGAACAGGGACTTGTGGGAAGCCCTGTTCGCCCTGGCTCTCAACCCGGCCCGTCCGATCACGTTCGAATGGGTGAAGGGTCATTCCGGCGACCGGATGAACGACGTGGTCGATGCGCTGGCCACCGCTGCGGCGGCTCGTCAGGTCCCGACGGGCCCTCCACCGGACACCGGTTTGGGCCAGGGGTCGCTGCTCTCCTAATCTGGCGCCATGGAGATCAATGGAAGTTCAGCAATCATCACCGGTGGGGCCTCAGGCCTCGGTGAGGCCACCGCCCGCAAGCTCGCCACGGAAGGCGTGCGGGTCACCGTATTCGACCGCAATGAGGATCGGGCCAAAGAGGTGGTGGCCGAAATCGGCGGCTCGGCCAACTACGTGGCCGGCGACGTCACTGACCCAGATGACTGCCAGAGGGCGGTAGACCAGGCGGCCGACGGTGGCAACCTGCGAATTGCCGTCAACTGCGCTGGCACCGGTTGGGTCGGTCGGGTCATCAACCGCGACGGCTCGCCTCACGACCTGGCCCCGTTCAAGTTCATCCAGGATCTGAATGTCATTGGCACGTTCAATGTCATGACCAAGGCCGCCTCGGCCATGTCCACGGTTGAGCCCCAGGCCAACGGTGAGCGCGGCGTGATCGTGAACACTGCCTCCGTCGCCGCCTTCGATGGCCAGATCGGTCAGCTGGCTTACTCGGCATCCAAAGGCGCCGTCGTTGGCATGACGCTTCCTGCCGCCCGCGACCTGGCCGTCGTCGGTATCCGGGTGTTGGCCATCGCTCCCGGCCTGTTCGACACCCCGCTGCTGGCCATGCTGCCCAACGAGGCTCGGGACGCTCTGGCTCAGTCGGTCAACTTCCCGAAGCGCCTCGGCAACCCGGCCGAGTACGGCGAGCTGGTGGCCCACATCGTCACCAACAGCTACATGAACGCCGAGGTCATCCGTCTCGACGGCGGCATCCGGATGCCGCCCAAGTAGCACCGGCTCAGATCACGAATGCCGGTCGTTGGCCGGTGCAAAGGCAGGATCACGGTCGTTCCCGCGTTCGCGCCGCCCTCGGCATCGGTCTTCTGTGGTCTGTGGTCTGTGGTCTGTGGTTCTGAGACAGCCAGCTCGGTCTTCTGAGGACCGTGAGACTGCAGTCGGTCGGGGTGAGGCCCGGTAGGCTGAGGGAGAGGTCTGGACGAACCATTGCGGGCCCGGGACCAAGTGCCGCACCGGCCGATGACAACATTTTTACTGGAGGTGGTTCCCACGGGACCCGAGGTGGCAACGGAACAGACCGCAACGGGGGAGTCGGATCTGATCGAAGGAGCGCGGCACTTCGACGTGGTAATCGTTGGGGGCGGGCCCGGCGGATACGCCGCTGCCCTCTATGGCGCCGCTGCCGGGTTGTCGATCGGACTCGTCGAGCTCGACAAAGTTGGGGGCACCTGCCTTCATCGGGGGTGCGTCCCGGCCAAAGCGTTCCTCGAGACCGCCGCCGTCTACCGCACGGTGCGCTCGGCATCCGAATTCGGCATCGAGGCGGGGCCCGACCAGAAGGAACCGATCGTCACCTTCTCAGTCAGCCAGGAGCGCAAGCAGCAAGTGGTCAACCAGCTGTTCACCGGTCTCTCGGGTCTACTGAAGGGTCGAGGCATCACGGTGTTCAACGGCAGCGGCACGCTGCTCGGCAACCACCGGGTCCGGATTTCCGGAAGCGACGGGACGACCGTCGAGGTGACTGGCACCGATGTGGTGCTGGCTGCAGGTTCGGTGCCGCGCACGATCCCCGGCTTCGACATCGATGGAACCGTGGTCCTGACCTCTGATGAAGTGCTGGCCCTCGACCAGCTTCCCGAGTCGGTGGCCGTCATTGGCGGCGGGGCCATCGGGTGCGAGTTCGCCTCGATGTTCGCCGACCTCGGGACAAAGGTAACTGTGTTCGAGGCCCTCCCGACCATCCTCAACGGGTGCGATGAGGACGTGGTGCGCACGGTCGCCCGGTCGTTCAAGAAGCGCCGAATTGACGTGGTTGCCGGCGTCACCCTGCACGGGCACGCTCCCGACCCGTCCGGGAGGGGCACGCTCCTGTCCTACGGCACCGACGAGCAGCTGGCCGTCGAGGTTGTGGTGGTCTCGGTGGGACGTAGGCCTAGGACCGAAGGGCTGGTGACCGCCGATGCCGGAGTTGCCATCGACGACAGGGGTTCCGTTGTCGCCGACCCATACATGCGGACAAGTGCGCCAGGGGTTTGGGCTGTGGGCGACGTCGTCGCCGGCACCCCGCAACTGGCTCACGTAGCCTTCGCCGAGGCCATTGTGGTGATCAAATCGATCGTGGGCGAGCAAGTGGCTCCGGTCGACTATTCCCGGGTGCCTTGGGCCATCTACTGCCATCCGGAGGTCGCCTTCGCCGGCATGACCGAGGCTCAGGCGAGGGATGCCGGCATCGACATCGTGGTGAAGAAAGATCCGTTCGGAGGCAACAGCCGTGCACGGATCATCGGCGACACCGAGGGGATGGTGAAACTCGTGGCCGAGAAGCGCCCCGACGGCTCGTCCGGGCGCATCCTGGGCGTCCACATGGTGGGCCCTTGGGTCACCGAGCAGCTCGGTGCAGGGTATCTGGCCGTCAACTGGGAGGCCACGGCCGACGAGGTGGCCCAGTTCGTGCAACCCCACCCGTCGCTGTCCGAAACGTTCGGCGAGACGGTGCTGGCCTTGACCGGAAGGGGGCTCCACGTTGCCTGAAGTGACCATGCCGCAACTCGGGGAGACCGTGACCGAGGGAACCATCACCAAGTGGTTCAAGGCCGTGGGCGACACGGTCACCCGCGACGAACCATTGTTCGAGGTGTCGACGGACAAGGTCGACTCCGAAGTCCCGTCACCGGCCGACGGTGTGCTCACGGCGATCCTTGTCGAAGAAGGGGATACCGTCGACGTGGGAGTCACCCTGGCCGTCATCGACGGCGACGCGGCGCCTGGTTCGGTCACTCCGGCTTCGGCTTCGGCTGCTGCTCCGGCCGCCGCTCCGGCTTCGGCTGCTGCTCCGGCCGCCGCTTCGGCTCCAGCTCCCGCTCCCGCTTCGGCTGCTGCTCCGGTTCCAGCTCCGGCTTCGGCTTCGGCCGCTGATCCGGTTCGAGCTCCGGCTTCGGCTTCGGCCGCTTTCGCCGCCGCTCCGGTTCCAGCTCCGGCTTCGGCCGCTTTCGCCTCAGCTCCAGCTCTCTCTTCGCTGCCCGACGAGCCATCATCGCCTGCGGCGGTACCGCTGGCCCCGTCGCCCCCTTCCCTCCGAGCGACCGAGGCCCGGATCCCAGCGTCATCGACCGCCGCCGACCAGGCGCGGGTCCTCTCCCCTGTGGTGCGCAAGCTCCTGGCCGAGCATGACCTCGACCCGGCCACCATCCGGGGCACCGGCCTTGAGGGCCGCATCACCCGGGCCGATGTAGAGGCAGTCATCGACGCGGCCACTCCGCCAACGTCAGTGCCGAGTATTGCCGCTGAACGCAGGGCTTCGGTGAGCTCGCCTACTGCGCACTCGCCCCAGTCGCCCCCACCGGGAATGGTGGCTCCCACCACCGACGGGCTCCGAACCGGGTCACGCGACGAGGTGGTGCCGTTCACCAATATCAGGCGCAGGACAGCCGAACACATGGTGCGTTCGAAGGCCACCTCGGCCCACACCTTGATGGTGCGGGAGATCGACTACGAGAAGGTCGAGCAGGTCCGACGGACCCATGGCGACCGCTTCCGCGACGAAGAGGGCTTCAGCCTGACCTACCTTCCCTTTGTGGCCCGCGCCACGGTCGAAGCCCTGGTCGAGTTCCCCCATCTCAACGCTTCAGTCGGCAACGAAGCCCTGGTGGTCCATCACGATCTCAACTTGGGTATTGCCGTCGACCTCGACAACGAGGGCTTGATCGTGCCCGTGGTCCACAATTCCGAAGAGCTGAATCTGCGGGGAATGGCCCGTCGGATCCGCGACGTGGCCGACCGGGCCCGCACCAAGCGGCTCAGCCTCGACGACATCAGCGGCGGAACGTTTTCGATCACCAACGCCGGTCCGTTCGGGACGTTGATTACCGGGGCCATCATCAACCAGCCACAGGTGGCAATCCTTTCCACCGACGGTGTATCCCGGAAGCCGGTGGTAGTGGGGCTGCCTGACGGCACCGAGTCGATCGGGATCCACTCGATGGGCCTCGTGGCCATGAATTTCGACCACCGTGCCGTCGACGGCGCCTACGTGGCCCGCTTCCTTGCCCGGCTGGCGGCCATCCTCGACGACCGCGACTGGGTCGGCGAGCTGTAGGCCGGGGTGACGCCGAACGGACACCGGACGCCGCTACCGGAGATGGCATGAGAGCCCGCTGGTTGGGGCGGGTCCCCTACGCCGAGGCGTGGGACCTGCAGCGGGCGCTGGCTGCTCGTACGAAGGATGACTACCTGCTGCTCGTCGAGCACGGCCCGATCTTTACCCTCGGGTCGCATGCCGACCCGGCCAACGTCCTGGTCGATCCGGCCACGGTCGGGGCCGAGCTCCTGCAGGTCGACCGGGGCGGTGACGTCACGTTCCACGGCCCCGGACAATTGGTCGGCTACGCCGTACGCACGGTCGGCGCCGGCCCCCACCACGGTCCAGCGCACGTCCGCCAGGTCGAACAGGTGGTGATCGACGCGTTGGTGGCTCTGGGTCTACCGGCCGACCGGGTGGGGCGAATGGATGAGTACCCCGGCGTCTGGATCGACCCGTCGGCGCCCGGTACTGGACGTGACGGCCCGAGGAAATTGGCCGCCATCGGCGTGCGAACAGCCCGGGGGCGGACTACCCACGGCTTCGGGCTGAACGTTACGACGGACCTGGCCTGGTTCGACCACATCGTGCCGTGCGGGATCACCGGGCACCCGATGACATCGCTGGCCGCCGAGGGGTTCAGCGTCACCATGGCTGAGGCGGTCGATGCCGTGCTCACCGCCGCCGGTGGCATCTGGGGACCGATGGACGATGTGGCCTCGGTCACCGATGGGGCCCGCCATGACGCCGCAACCGAGTCGCGGCCAGTCGGGGTCCCGGTCGCATTGCTGGCGCCCTCGGGCACGTCGCTCGAGCGTCGGATGGCCCGTGCCGGGGTGGATCCAGCAGCCGGGCTCACGCTGTCGTCTCGCAAGCCCGACTGGTTGCGGGTGAAGGCGACCATGGCCGATGAGTTCTTGGGCCTCCAGCAGTCGTTACGCCATCTCGACCTGGTCACTGTGTGCGAGGAGGCGGGCTGCCCCAACATCTATGAGTGCTGGTCGGACGGGACGGCCACCTTCATGATCAATGGCAGCCGTTGTACGCGCGCTTGTGCCTTCTGTCAGGTGGACACCGGGCACCCCCTTCCCCTCGATACCGGCGAGGCGATCCGCGTGGCAGAAGCGATCGCCCGCATGGGACTGGCCCACGCCGTCATCACCTGCGTGGCCCGCGATGACCTATCCGATGGAGGTGCAGGGACGTTTGCCGACACCATCGCCCAGATCCGTAGGCTGAGTCCTGGCACGGCCGTCGAAGTGTTGATCTCGGACTGCAAGGGCGACAAGGACTCACTCGAAACGATTCTCGAGGCCAGGCCTGATGTCCTCAACCACAACATCGAGACAGTGGCTCGGCTTCAGCGGGCGGTGCGTCCATCGGCAGGCTACGCCCGCAGTCTGACCGTGCTGGCCCGTTCCGCAGCGGCCGGCCTGACCACCAAATCGGGCATCATCCTCGGCATGGGGGAGCGGGAAGACGAGGTATTGGCGACGCTTGCCGACCTGCGGGCCGTGGGTGTCGACATCGTCACGCTGGGCCAGTACCTGCGACCGAGCGCCAAGCATCTTCCGGTAGCGCGGTGGTGGACGCCGGCCGAGTTCGACGAGTTGCAGGAGGCTGGCATGGCCCTCGGGTTCGCTCATGTCCAGTCCTCGCCCCTGACCCGCTCGAGCTACCACGCCCGGGCGGCGGCCGACGCCTCGAGCCACTCGTCAGCACCCGTCCCGATATCCGTTTCGATGTCGGCCCGATGAGACGAAGTTGACCGCCCTGGCCCCCACGGCTCTTGCTGCGCGACACTCCCGGATGGACCGGGTGCGGGCTCGGATGGGAGAACTGGGCGTCGATGTGCTGCTGCTCTCCCATGGAGCCGACCTGCCATGGCTGACCGGCTACCGGGCCATGCCGCTCGAGCGCCTGACCCTGCTCGTCCTGCCCCTGGCCGGCGAACCGGTGCTGGTGGTACCTGGCCTTGAGGCTCCGCGGGTTGCCGGTGGAGGTGACCTGTTCAGCCTACGGTCATGGTCGGACGCCGAGGACCCAGTTGACCTGGTAGTCGACCTCGTCCGAGCGTCGGCGTCTGGGTGCTTCGCCTTATCGGACCGGGCCTGGGCAACCACAGTGTTGGCCCTGCAGGCGCACCTACCCAGGGCGCGTTGGGTCGCTGCTTCGACCGTCACGTCGCCTATCCGGGCAGTCAAGGACGACGCCGAACTGGCCGCCCTGCGCGCCGCCGGAGCAGCGGCTGATCGGGTGGCCACGATCCTTCAATCAGGCGGGATCCCACTCATCGGGCGCACCGAGGCAGCCGTGTCGGCCGACCTCGGGTCGCTCCTGGTGGCCGAGGGTCATCGCGCCGTCAACTTCGCCATCGTCGGCAGTGGTCCCAATGCGGCGAGCCCCCATCACGAACCCGGAGGCCGGGTCATCGGCCGGAACGAGACCGTGGTGTGCGACTTCGGCGGCTCCCTGTCCCTCGATGGCGATATCGGCTACTGCTCGGACATCACGCGCACGGTAGTGACCGGCACGCCTTCGGTCGAGGTTCGGGAGTGCTACGACGTCCTGCTCATGGCCCAGCAGGCTGCTGTGGCCAGCGCCTGCGCCGGGGTGACGGCCGCTTCAGTGGACAAGGTGGCCCGGGACGCCATCGAAGGCGCCGGCTATGGCCACCTCTTCGTCCACCGCACCGGGCACGGCATCGGCATCGAGGAGCATGAGGACCCCTACCTCGTCGTCGGGAATGAGGAGGTGCTGGTTCCCGGCCACGCGTTCTCGGTGGAGCCCGGTATCTATCAGCCCGGCAAGTTCGGCATGCGCTTGGAAGACATCATCGTGATCGGGCCCGACGGGGAGCCCGATGCACTGAACACCGTCGACCACTCACTTGTGACCGTCGACAACTGAGGAGACTGGACATGGATCTCGGAATCACCGACAAGGTCGCACTGGTGACGGCAGGGTCGAAGGGTCTCGGACGGGCCACCGCCTTGGCACTCGCCGGTGAGGGCGTCCGAGTCATGCTGTCGGGCCGGGATGCAACAACTCTTGCTGCCACCCGAGCCGAGTTGGCAAGCCTGGGCACTGATGTCGACATGCTGTCGGGGGACGTCACCGAACCCGGCGAGCCCGCTCGTCTGGTGGCCGCCACGGTCGAGCGATTCGGGGGGTTGGACATTCTGGTGGCCAATGCCGGCGGTCCGCCCCCCGGCCGGGCGCTGGACCTGTCCGACGAGGCCATCGACGCCGCACTCAACGCCAATCTGACAACGTCGATCCGCCTGGTGCGGGAGGCCCTGCCCTACATGCGAGTTGCCGGATGGGGCCGGATCTGCTGCATTTCCTCGTACACGATCAAACAGCCGGCACCCGTGCTGGCGCTGTCTAACACGGCCCGGACCGGACTTTGGGCCTGGATCAAGACTGCCGCCCAGGACCTGGCCGCTGAGTCGAGCGGGATCACCCTCAATATGGTGTGCCCAGGTCCGCACGCTACCGACAGGATGAAGCAGCTCGGTGGTACCGGGGTGATGGGCGACCCGGCCGACTTCGGGGCGGTGACGGCCTTCTTGTGCTCGGCCCAGGCAGGCTTCGTCAACGGAAGCGCGGTCGTCGTGGACGGCGGGTCGACGCTGGCGCTCTAACAGTCCGCCGGTCCGTTGGCCGGCCTGCTCGACGCCTGCAAGTGGCCTGCGATTGGCCTGCGATTGGCCTGCTGACAGTGGCTGATGCCTCAGGCCACGAAGTACTTGGCTTGAGGGTGGTGGCAGATGATGGCGGTGGTGGACTGTTCGGGATGGAGCTGAAATCCCTCGCTCACCTCGACGCCGATGCGCTCGGCCCCGAGGAGTTCGACCACCTTGGCGTTGTCCTCGAGTCGCGGGCAGGCCGGGTAACCCCAGGAGTAGCGCCCGCCCCGGTACTTCTGGCGGAACAGGCCGGTGAGGGTCGGGCCGTCTTCGGTGGCGAAGCCCAACTCTTCGCGGATGCGATGGTGCCAGTACTCGGCCAGGGCCTCGGCCATTTCGACTCCGAGTCCATGGAGGAAGAGATACTGCTGGTACTCGTCGGCGGCAAATAGGCGGGCCGCCTCTTCGGATACCCGCGAACCCATCGTCACCACCTGGAAGCTGGCGTAGTCCCTGTCACCCGAGTCGACTGTGCGGAAGAAGTCGGCGATGCACAGGTAGGGATCCTCCACTTGGCGGGGGAAGGCGAACCGCATGCGCTCGCTGGAGCGGCTGTCGTCGGTCCAGATGACCAGGTCTTCGCCGTCGGCATTTGCTGGAAAATGTCCCCAGGCCACCTGGGGGACGAGCAGCTGCTCGGCCTTGGCAGTAGCCAGTTCTTCTCGCAGGCGCGACCGGACCCGGTCCTTGAAGGCCGGGTCGTCCTCGCCGGAATCTGGGCGGAAACCCCACTGGTTGCGGAAGAGCGCCGTCTCGTTCAGGTAGGTGGCCAGATCGTCGATGGCCATGCCTTTGGCCACCCGGCTGCCGGTGAACGGTGGTGGGAACAGGGGGTTGTCGGCGGCCACATCGGGAGCGCGCGGCGGCAGCGACTCGCCCCGGGCACGGGCCTCGTCGGCCGCCTGCTTGCGCAGCTCGCTCTTGCGGGGGCCGAGGTCGCGGCCGCCGATGGTCGTGCCGAACTCGGGGTCGTCCTCGCCGGTCTTGCGCATTTCGACCAGGCGGTCCATGGTGCGCAGGCCCTCGAAAGCGTCCTTGCCGTAGAAGAGCCGGCCGTCATATACCTTGCGCAGGTCACGCTCCACATATGTCCGGGTGAGAGCGGCACCGCCCAGGATGACCGGGATATGGGACAGGCCGCGGCGGTTCAGCTCCTCGAGGTTCTCGCGCATGATCAGGGTGGACTTCACCAGGAGGCCGGACATGCCGATGGCATCGGCCCCGAACTCCTCGACGGCGCTCGCCATGTCGGCGATACCGATCTTGATGCCGAGATTCCTGACGGTGTAGCCATTATTGGTCAGGATGATGTCGACCAAATTCTTGCCGATGTCGTGGACGTCGCCCTTGACCGTGGCCAGCACCATGGTGCCCTTGCCGCCTTGGTCGGCTTTTTCCATGTGTGGTTCGAGGTAGGCGACAGCGGTCTTCATGGTCTCGGCCGAGCCCAGCACGAACGGAAGCTGCATCTCGCCTGAGGCGAAGCGCTCGCCGACCGTCTTCATGCCGGCCAGGAGGAACTCGTTGATGATGACCAAGGGGGTCAGGGCCTGGGCCATGGCCGTGTCGAGGTCGGCCTCGATACCGTTGCGGTCGCCGTCGATGATGCGGTGTTCGAGGCGCCTCTCGACGGTCCAGTCCGACCGGTCCTCGGCCGCCGCCGCCGAGGAGGCCGACACACCCTCGAAGATCGAGAGCAGTTCCGAAAGCGGGTCGTAACCCTCGGAACGCCGGTCGTAGATGAGGTCGAGGCAGACCTCCTTGGCCCGATCGTCGATCTTGGCCAGGGGCAGGATCTTGGAGGCGTGGACGATGGCAGCGTCGAGGCCGGCTTGCACGCACTCGTGGAGGAACACCGAGTTGAGAACCTGCCGGGCCGCCGGGTTCAGTCCGAACGACACGTTGGAGAGGCCGAGGACGGTGTAGACACCGGGAAGTTCGGCCTTGATACGGCGGATGCCCTCGATGGTCTCGATGCCGTCCTTGCGGCTCTCCTCCATGCCCGTCGACAGCGGAAGGGCCAGCGGGTCGAACAGCAGGTCCTGGGGGCGCAATCCGTAGCGCTCGACGGCGATGTCGTGGATGGCCCGGGCTGACCGGACCTTCCAGTCGGCGGTGCGGGCCTGACCTTCCTCGTCAATGCAGGTGCACACCACTGCAGCTCCGAACTCCTTGGCCAGTGTCAGGAACGAGTCGAGTCGGGTGCCTGCGGCATCGCCCTCCTCGAGATTCACCGAGTTGATGACGGCCCGTCCACCGATCCACGACAGGGCCGTCTCGATGACGGGGGCCTCGGTGGAGTCGACCATGAGCGGAGCAGTGGACTGGGTGGCGAACCGGGATGCGACCTCCTCCATGTCGGCCACGCCGTCGGCACCGGTGTAGTCGACGCACACGTCGATGACGTGGGAGCCCTCCTTCACCTGCTCCTTGGCCATGGCCACACACGAGTCCCAGTCGGCCTCGAGCATCGCTTCGCGGAATTTCTTCGAGCCGTTTGCGTTGGTTCGCTCGCCCACCACCAGGAACGAGCTGTCCTGGGTGAATGGCACGTGGGTGTAGATGGAGGCTGCGCCCTCTTCGGGATCCGATGTTCGGACGGCCGGCGTCAGGTCGGCACAGGCGTCGACTACGGCTTTCAGGTAGGCGGGCGTAGTGCCACAGCAACCGCCGATGATCGAGACCCCCAGCTCGGAAACGAACTGACGGTGGAACTCGGCCAGCTGATGGGCCTCGAGGTCATAGTGCATCTTGCCGTCGACCACCGAGGGGAGGCCGGCGTTGGGCAGGCACGATACCGGCGTGGTGGCGTGACCCGTCAAGTGGCGGAGCGGTTCGAACATTTCGGATGGACCAGTGGCGCAGTTGAGGCCGATGACATCGATGTCCATGGCCTGGAGGGCGACCAGGGCGGCGCCGACCTCGGTTCCGGGCAACATCGTTCCGGTCAGCTCGATGGTCACCTGGCACTGGATAGGCAGTCGGACTCCGGCTCGCTTCATAGCCCGCCTTGCCCCGTTGATGGCAGCCTTGGCCTGGAGGAGGTCGAAGACCGTCTCGATGATGATGAGGTCTGCACCTCCCTCTACTAGAGCGTCGCACTGCTCTTCGTAGGCATCGCGCAGATCGGCGTACTTGATCTGGCCCAGCGTGGGGAACTTGGTACCCGGACCGATACTCCCGGCCACCCAGCGGGGCTTGTCCGGGGTGGTGAAGTCGTCAGCTGCGCTTCGGGCGATGGCCACGGCGGCCAGATTGAGCTCGCGTACCCGGTGACCCTGGTCATACTCGGCCAGTACCGGGGCGAAGGCTCCGAACGTGTCGGTCTCGACAACGTCGCAGCCCACCGCGTAGAAGTCCCGGTGGACTTTGTCGACGGCGTCCGGACGGGTCACCACCAGCAGTTCGTTGCAGCCCTCGAGGTCCGGGCCGCCGAAGTCGTCGGCGGTGAGGTCCTGCATCTGCAGATTGGTCCCCATGGCGCCGTCGAAGATGATGACGCGCTCACGGGCGGCCTGGAGATAGCTTGATTTGGTGCGTTGGGCGGCCATGGCACCTCAACGATAGTGGGGGATGGGCGCTGGACTGGCCCGATACGTAATTTTGGAGCTGAGTGGGCGGGCGCTCGAGGGTGGACGCCGGGTCAATCGGGCGGCAGTCGGCCCGGACCGCGAGCTGCCCGTCGTCCGGGCCGGCCGCACCACGGGTCCGGTCGTTGATCGACATCCGTCGTTTAGCATCGGGGTGGTGAGGACACCGTGCTGAAGATCTACACGAAGACCGGCGATGACGGGACCACCGGCCTTCTATACGGCGGTCGGGTTGCTAAGGACTCGGCGATGATGCAGGTGACGGGCACGGTTGACGAGGCCCAGGCGGCCATGGGCATGGCCCGGGCGGAAGCGGAGCGTGGGAGTGAATTGGACGACCTGCTCACCCGGCTCGAACGGGAGCTCTACGTGCTGATGGCCGAGGCCACCACCGATCCCGCCCACCGGTCCAAACTGGTTGC
>JAYVYR010000155.1:0-7336 GCA_043784065.1 Acidimicrobiaceae bacterium | reverse complement strand
CCGCCCGTCACTATTTCAGTAGCGACCGGTGGTCTCAACAGAACTGTCGTAGAGGACCTGGAGGGCGGCCGTCAGTTCCTCGGTGAGCAGGTGGATCCGGCTCCGAGGGATCCGGCCGCCGCCCGATCGCTCCGGAGCCGGAATTGCCGTGCCCACCTCGAGGTGGATGTGACGGGGCCGGGGGAACTTGGAGCCTTTGGGCATGACCGAGGCCGAGCCGCCGATGCCTACGGGAATGACCGTCGCGCCGGTACGGGCCGCCAGAAATGCCACTCCTTCGTGTAGGTCTTCGACTACCGGGCCGGTGCGTCGTTCGCCTTCGGGGAAGAGAATCAGCACCTCGCCGGCATCGAGTACCTGCTGGGCTCGGCGAAGTGCCTCGCGGTCAGCCGATTCGCGGTGGACGGGAAATGCCCCCAGCGGTGGAAGGATCCTGGCCAGCAGTCCGTTCTTCCACAACGTGTCCTTGGCCATGTAGTGGATCTTTCGGTGGGTCACCTCTGAGGCGACCAGGAAGTCGATGAACGACCGGTGGACAGGCGCGATGATGACGGGCCCCTCAGCCGGCACCGTGCCCTCGGGCGTCACCGAGGTGCGGAAGACGATGCGGTTGACGAGGTGGACCACTGCGCGGAGCAGGCGGTAGAACGGAGTGATGCCAGTGTCGACCCGGACATCGAGGTCAAGGCGCCCTTGTTCGATCCCACCCCCTGCAGTCCGGCTGCTTTCAGCCGTCCCGTCAGCCGTCCCGTCTGAACTTACAGCCATGCCACCACCTCCTCCACGATCTGGCCGACGCTGAGCGCTCCGGTGTCGATG
This sequence comes from Acidimicrobiaceae bacterium, assembly GCA_043784065.1. Classification (GTDB taxonomy): domain Bacteria; phylum Actinomycetota; class Acidimicrobiia; order Acidimicrobiales; family RAAP-2; genus Bog-756. The sequence goes on along the minus strand of JAYVYR010000155.1, from coordinate 6,517 downwards.
ACATGTGCCCCTTCGGGCACCTCGAGCGGCGACGTCGCCCGGGTGCTGTCCAGTCGGTCCCGTCGGGCGACCGCCTCGGCACCCTCTTCTGAACGGCGCGCCGCCCGTACTTCCGGCGAGGCCGTGAGGTAGAGCTTGAGGTCGGCATCGGGCAGGACGACCGAGCCGATGTCCCGTCCCTCGACCACCCCGCCGCCGTGGGCAGCCACCCACCGGCGTTGACGTTCCACCATGACGGTGCGAACGGCCGGGTTGGCGGCCACCGCCGATACGGTGGCGCTCACCTCCGGCCCGCGAATGGCCTCGGTGATGTCTGTCCCGTCGACCACCACCCTGTCGTCGACCTCGATGACGAGGATCCGGGCCAGGTCGGCCGCTGCCTCATGGTCATCGGTGTCGATTCCCCGCTGGAGCACGGCCCAGGCAACTGATCGGTACATCGCACCTGTGTCCAGCCGGCGAAGGCCGAGGCGGACGGCCAAGGCACGGGACAGCGTGGACTTACCGGATCCTGCCGGTCCGTCGATGGCTACGACTTCGGAACCACGAACCTTCTCACTCACCGGTGCTCCCCTGCCAGACGGTCGAGGGTGTCGGCAAATCCTGGATAACTGCTGGCAACGGCATCCCACCCTCGGATGATCGAGCGTCCCTCCGAAAGAACTGCGGCTGCGGCCACCGCCCCGGCCATGGCCATGCGGTGGTCGCCCTCGGCATCCACGGTTCCCGGAGTCAGTACAGCGCCGCCATCGACCACCAGATCGTCGCCCTCCACGGTGGCCACACCGCCGAAGGCCCGCACCAGGCGTGCCGTGCCCTCCAGTCGGTCGGACTCCTTGACCCGCAGTTCACCGATGTTCCGGAATCGGGTAGGGCTGTCGGCCACCATGGCGGCGACGGCCAGGATCGGAACCTCGTCGAGGGACGGGATCTCGGTCGACTCGACGGTGGTGCCCACTAACGCCGAGAACGAGGCAGTGATCGTTCCGACGTCACCCCCGATGTCGTGCAGCGTCACATCTGCCCCCATGCGGATGAGCACGTGCAGAAAGCCGATGCGCTCGGCTCCGAGGTGTACCTGGTCGACAGTCACTCGGCTGCCCGGCACTACCGTACCCGCCACTACCCAGAATGCAGCTTGGGAGGGGTCGCCCGGCACCTCCCACGACCGGGCGCGCAGGGTGCTGGGCCGTAGGCGGATGATCCTCCCGTCACCCCAGGGTTCGACGTCGATATCGGCACCGGCCTCGGCGAGCATCTCCTCGGTGTGGGCCCGGGTGGCGATCGGCTCGCGGATCACCGTCTCGCCTTCAGCGTGGAGTCCGGCCAGCAGCAGTGCGCTCTTGACCTGGGCGGACGCCATGGGCGGGGTGTAGTCGATCCCCCGCAGGGCCCGTCCGGTAATGGTCAGAGGCGGCAGGCACCGTGAACCCTCCCCCACTACCGATGCGCCCATGAGGGCCAAGGGGTCGGCCACCCGGTCCATCGGCCGGGAGCGCAGCGAGCCGTCGCCGGTCAGCTTCGTGGTGCCGGGCACGCCGGCCACTACACCGGACAACAGTCGCATCCCGGTACCGGAGTTGCCGAGGTCGATGGTGGACGACGGCGCTGACAGGCGGGACCGCCCGCCCTTGATCGTCACCAGCGCACCGTTGTCGGACACGACGGCACCGAGGGCTTCGATGGCGTGGCGGGTTCGGGTCACGTCGTCGCCGCCGGAGAGGCCGGTGATGCTGGAGGATCCTTCGGTCACGGCCGCGAGCAGCAGCGTCCTGTGGGAGATGGACTTGTCACCGGGCACATCGACCCCGCCGACCAGCGACCGGCCGCCATGGACTTCGAGGTTCTCGACTGATCGGGCCCTCTCACGGGATCCGGTCATCGGATCGTGCCAACCGATGACGTACTCGACCGGTGGCCACGAGCGGCCAGATGCTCGGTCAGTGTCGGCGCTCGATGGGCATCGATCACCACCACCAGGACGCCCCGGTCTCCCTCGACCGAATGGGCGATCTCGACATCGAAGATGTTGATGCCGAGCTCTGTGGCCAGCAACGCGACCTCGGCCAGAGTTCCGGGTCGGTCCTGCACGGGAATTCGGACCTCGACGAGCTCCTCGGGGCGCGGTGCCCGCTCGCTCAGCGCCCGGCGGGCCGCGGCGGCCCGTTCCAGCTCGACCAGCAAGGAGTCGAGGTCCCGTTCGGCCACCCGGCGCCGCATGGCCCCGAGCGAATCGATCAGCAGGTCGAGCGTGGCCACGATGGCTTCGGCGTTGTCGTCGCAGATACCAGGCCAGATGGTGGGCTGGCCAGCAGCGATTCGGGTCATGTCGCGGAAGCCGCCGGCGGCAAGTTGGAGCAGTGCACCGTGCTCCTCGCCGAGGTCAGCGGCCAAGGCCATGAGGGTGGCCGCCGTGAGGTGAGGCACGTGTGACACGACGGCGACCAGGCGGTCATGTTCGAAAGGGTCGAGGGCGACGACGTTGGCGCCGAATTCGGCCAGGACCGACCGGACCAGTGCGTATGCATCCGGATCGGTAACGGGGGTCGGGGTCAGCACCCACGTCGCCCCGATGAACAGTTCGGCCGATGCTCCATCGATCCCGACCTGCTCGCTGCCGGCCATGGGATGGCCCCCGACGAAGCGAGGACGGTCGACGGCGGCCATCAGGGGTCCTTTGACACTGCCGACGTCGGTGACCACGGCGCCCGGATTCCAGCCATGGCCGGATAGAACGTCGGCGATGACCCCGACCGCGACGTGCACGGGGGTGGCAACGACAACCAGATCTGCCGAACGGTCCTCGCCCTCGACGTCCAGCGCCCCGAGCTGCACGGCCCGTGCGGCGGTACCGGAGGACGCGTCCGTGCCGCTCACGTGCCAGCCGCTGGTCCGCAGCGCCATACCCACCGACCCACCGATGAGACCGGTGCCGATGACCATGGCCCGACCGGGCCTGCCCGTTCGGGTGACGCCCTCCTCAGTCGGGGAGGTCGTCACGGAGGCCTTGGGCACCCTCGAGGTAGACGTGGTGGATCTCGTCTCTCGGGCGGTCGGTTGTGACATGGAGCATGACTCGGACACAGTGCGGGACCGATCCCACGATTGCTAGTTCGCGGGCGCAGATGAGCGGCACCGCGCCGAGTCCCATGGTACGGGCCGCGGTGGCTGGAAAGATCGACACGATGTCCTCGGTAGCGGTGAACAGGATCGACACGATGTCGTCTTCGACAAGGTCGTTGCGCTCCATGATCTGGGTCAGCAGGGTCACCACCCGGCCGGTGATGGCCTCAGGGGTGTCCTCGTCGACAGTGGTGGCGCCACGGACGGCTCGCAGGGTGGCTGGCATCAGGCTGGCATGTTACCCAGGGGGCGGGACGGGGTCCGCCGAGGACTGGTCGGCTCGCACATCCCCCGGATCGGAGCCATCAGTATCGGGATGACGGTCTGCATCGAGGATGTCATCCGCAGGCTGGGCGGCCGCCGCCAGTCCCCGCACCTCGTCGAAGGTAAGCGGCCGATAGGAGCCCGGGGTCAGGGACGGATCGGCCAGCGGTCCGATGCGGGTGCGCACCAGCCGGATCACGGGATGGCCTACCGCTTCACACATTCGGCGGATCTGCCGGTTCCGGCCCTCGTGGATCACCATCCTCAGTAGCGCGGGGCTGACGACGGCTACCCGGGCCGGGGCGGTCATGCCGTCCTCGAGCTCGAGGCCGTCACGGAGTCGCCGGATCGCGCCTGCCGAGGGCTCGCCTTCTACGTGGACCAAGTACTCCTTCGGGACACCGTAGGAGGGGTGAGTGAGCCGGTGGGTCAGTTCGCCGTCATTGGTGATGATGAGAAGACCCTCGGAGTCCATATCGAGGCGGCCCACCGGATAGACCCGGGGCTCGGGCGGGACGAGGCCCACTACCGACGGCCTGTCATGGGTGTCCTCTACCGTCGAGACCACGCCGGGTGGCTTGTTGACCAGGTAGTGGACCAGGCCCGGTCGCACGGGTAGGGGCACGCCATCGAGCTCGATCAAGTCGACGTCGATGTCGACCCGCCGTCCGAGTACCGGCACGTCGCCGTTGACCGTGACCCGGCCGTCGACGATCAGGTCTTCACACACCCGTCTCGACCCGACCCCGGTGCGGGCCAACACTTTCTGCAGCCGTTCGCCGGTGTGCAGCGTGGCGTCGGCATCTGCCCCGATGTGGTCCACGTCGAACCCGCCATCGTCATCGCCGGGTCGTGCGACTTCAGACATCGGAGACCGGGCGCATCTGCTCCTCGAGCTCGGCCAGGGCCTCGGGCCCGGGCAGAAGGTCCTCGACTGGTGGGAGCTGCTCGAGCCGGTCTAGTCCGAGGCGCTCCAAGAAGGCGTCCGTTGTGGCATAGAGCACAGCCTGGCCCGGACCAGCGGCCCGTCCCACCGGGGTGATGTAGCCCCGGTGCTCGAGCAGGCGGACCACACCGTCCACGTTGACGCCACGCAGGGCGGCCACCTGGGCTCGGCTGACTGGTTGCTTGTAGGCCACGATGGCCAAGGTCTCAAGCGCCGCGGCAGACAGGCGGGACGACACGCCGACGTTGGCGAACCGCTCCACATACGGGGCAAGGTCTGCGTGGGTCTGGATCCGTAGTCCGCCGGCTATCCGCACGACCTCAAAGCCGCGCCCGCCATTTCGACAAGCGTCGATGAGCTCGTCGACGATGGGGTCGATCTGGTCGACGGGTACTTCGAGGAGCTCGGCCAGCATGCCGGGCGGAACCGGTTCCACTGCGACGATCAACACGGCCTCCACGGCCCGGGCTTCAGAGGAAAGGGGCATGGCTCAGCCTTCGTACTCGTCGGTGGGACCGAACCCGACGGAGACAGTGTCGGCGGTCTCGTGCGCCCACTCCACGGACAGGTCGCCGAAGGAGTGACCCTGGTCCAGAAAGACCCGGCCCTGCTTGCACAGTTCCAACAGCGCCAGGAACCGGACGATGATCTCGATCCGTGATGTGAGGTGCCCGGTCAGCTGACGGAACGTCGACGTTCCCGAACGTGGTAGCCGGAGGGCCAATTCGGCCACGGCATCGGCAACCGTCACGGCGTCAACGGTCACATGGTGGAGGTCGACCACCGGTGCGGGGCGTTCCGCGGTGGCCCGCATGAAGGCGGCGGCCACCTGGTCGGGGGTCACGCCTTCGAGGAGGTCCGGAGCGTGGATCACCAGGTCGGGATCGAGTCCTGCCGTCCGGGGCACCGAACGTGCGGCCTGTTCGATGAGTAGGGCGAAGCCGTCGGCTGCCGCAGAATACGCCTGGCACTCGAGCAGGCGGGCGAGCAGGAGATCCCGCTCCTCCCAGCCGACAAGCTCCTCATCGGGCTCGACGTCGCCGCTGCCCGGTAGGAGCCGCCGTGACTTGATCTCGATCAGGACGGCTGCCACCACCAGGAACTCCGACAGGACCGACAAGTCGATCTCGGTCCACGAGGCCACTTCGGCCACGAAGGCATCGACCACCTCGGCGAGCGGGATGTCGAAGATATCCACCTGGTGGCTGTTGACCAGCTGCAGAAGGACGTCGACAGGCCCGTCGTAGGCGGGGGTATGGACTTTGGCTGTCATCGGCACCGACGTTACCGGGTGCGGCGGGGACCCTTGTGCACCCCGCGACGGGCTGATCGACGCCGTGCGCCCGCGTGTGGCGACGAGCGAGGGGGCAGGGGCACGATCGGAGAACTCCGATCATGGTGGTATCGGATCTCATACCACTTTTGGCCAAGCGGTATCAGATCCGATACCAACGGACACTCTCGGAAAAATTCTCGAATCGGTGCGCTCCTCTCCGGTCCGCACGGTGGGCACGGAGCCGGGCCTCCAAGGAGACACCGACCGCTCCCGACCAAGGCGTACGCTGGCCAACTTATGGCACGCGTCCTCTCCGGTATCCAGCCCAGCGGCGACCTCCACCTGGGGAACTACTTGGGGGCCATCCGCAATTGGGTCGCTGACCAGGGGAACCACGACGCCTTCTACTGCGTGGTCGACCTTCATGCCCTGACCCTGGATATCGACCCGTCCCAACTTCGGTCCCGGACGTACGACACCGCCCTCGACCTGTTGGCTGCCGGTCTCGATCCCGAACGATGCACATTGTTCGTCCAGAGCCACGTGGTTCAGCACGCCCAGATGGCCTGGCTGCTGGAGTGCACTGCCACCATGGGTGAACTGAGGCGCATGACCCAGTTCAAGGACAAGAGTGAAGGAAAGGAGTCCGTCCGGGTCGGACTGTTCACCTATCCGGTCCTGCAGGCGGCAGACATCGTCCTCTACGACGCCGAACGTGTCCCTGTGGGCGATGACCAGCGCCAACACCTCGAACTGGCCCGCGAGTTGGCCAGCCGGTTCAATCACCGCTTCGGCGACGTGCTGGTGATGCCCGAGGCTGCCATTCCGGGGGCCGGCGCCCGGGTGATGGATCTTCAACACCCGGAGCGGAAGATGTCGAAGTCGGTCAATTCACCATTGGGGACGAT
>JAYVYR010000154.1:0-2605 GCA_043784065.1 Acidimicrobiaceae bacterium | reverse complement strand
TTACTGGTCCTGGTCACCCTCATCACCGAGTCGGTTCCCGGGGCGCGGATCGCCCTGCCGGTGGCGGCCAGCGGAGCCGCCGAGCGAATCTGTCGGGATGCCGGTGCAGACATCGTGTGGACCAAGCTCTCGGCCTCCCACCTCATGGAGGTGGCCCGGTCGGAGAAGGTCACACTGGCCGCCAGTCAGTCGGGTGGCTTCATATTTCCGGCATTCCTGCCGGCCTTCGACGGAGCGGCCACCTTGGTCAACCTCATCTCGCTGCTCACCTCGACGGGCCGGAAGCTGTCGGAACTGGTGGCGGCCATGCCTCCAGTGCGTATCGCCCACCAGTCGGTCCACACCCCGTGGGACCAGAAGGGGATGCTCATGCGCACCCTGGTCGAGCGGTCCCAGGGGCGTGAACTGGTCCTGGTCGACGGGGTGAAAGTCATCGAGGACGACGGCTGGGCGCTGGTTCTGCCCGACCCGGATGAGCCACTGACCCATGTATGGGCTGAAGCACCGAGTGCAGCACGCGCCGAGGCCAGGGCCATGGAGTACGCAACCCGACTTGAGCACCTACTGCACTGAATTGCCGGCGGCTCGTCTGGGCTGGGCCGGAGGCACATCTGGCTCCGGTCAGGTAGGGTCGGGCGCCATGAACGTGCCTGAAGATCTGCGCTATTCGAGTGACCATGAGTGGGCCCAGACGGCCGACGGCCGGATCCGGGTGGGGATCACCGACTTCGCGCAGGACGCCCTCGGCGACGTGGTATTCGTGGACCTGCCGACTCCGGGCATGTCGGTCGAATCCGGTGGTCTGATCGGCGAAGTCGAGTCCACCAAGTCGGTTTCCGAGATTTACGCGCCGGTGGCCGGCGAGGTGGTGTCCGTCAACGCTCTACTGTCGGACTCCCCGGAGCAGCTCAACGCCGATCCATATGGCGACGGGTGGATCTGTGAGATCGTCCCGAACGACCCGTCCGCGGTGGATGCCCTGCTTGACCCCTCCGCCTACCGGCAGCTGACCGAAGGTTGAGCCCCGCCAACGGAGCGCTTCTCGGGAGCGGATCGTCGGGAGCGGCTACGTTGGATTATGTGTTCTGTCACCGGTGCGGCCACCAAAATCCCGAGGGCGTGAATTTCTGCTCGTCATGCGGCGCGTCGATGGTTACGTCCGCCTCCGACACCTCGGTCTCGGTGGCTCCAGTCGAGGACATGGCCGAATCGGGTGATGTCCCAGTCGGCCGGATCGAGCTGCCGCGCGGCGTGGGCCTGCTGGTCGTTCGAAGGGGCACAGATGAAGGTGCCCGGTTCCCGCTTGAGCAGCGCGAGATCACGGTCGGCCGGAACCCGGACGCCGACGTCTTCCTGGACGACATCACGGTGTCGCGCAGGCATGCAGTGTTCGTGACCGAGGGCCAGATCACGACGGTCCGTGATGCCGGCTCGCTCAACGGTACGTATGTCAATCGGGTCCGCATCGACGAGTCCGTGCTGTCCAGCGGCGACGAAGTGCAGGTGGGCAAGTTCAAGCTCGTCTACCTACGGGGAGCTGCGGAGTGAGCTCCCGGTCCTACTTGTCGATCGGCGATGTCCTCACCCTGCTCCGCCAGGAATTCCCCGACGTCACAATTTCGAAGATCCGATTCCTGGAAAGCCAAGGCCTGGTCAACCCGGAGCGGACCCCATCCGGCTACCGCAAGTTCTATGAGCACGATGTCGAGCGTCTGCGCTGGGTGCTGCGCCAACAGCGTGAGCACTTCTTGCCCCTCAAGGTGATCAAGGATCGACTTGACGAAGACGGCAGTGGACCCCCATCGGTGGACGTAGGTGCACCGCTTCACGACATGCCGACGGTCCACCAGGCCGTTCCAGTGGTCACCGTGGTTGAGGTCCCTCCCCCTGCAGATGCGGCTGAAGACGTAGCGGTGCTGGTGGGATCCGGAATTACCGACGTGGAGACCACTCCTGGATCCATGTCCGGGGTGTCCGGCGTGGAGACCGCCACTCGCCATCGGGCCCCGGCCCGAGCCACCGTCAGGACCCCAGCGACCTCCACCTCCACCTCCGGCTCGACCGATCGTGCCCCGATGGCACCGGTCGCACCGGTCGCACCGGTCGCACCGGTCGAGCGTGCTCATCGGGCCAGTTTGGCTACACAGCCGGTCCCGTCGTCTGCTCGTGCCGACGACGCCAAGGCGGCTAACGGCACGGGTAGCCGGATCGACGCCAACAGCCCGACCGGTCATGCAGATCCGGCAGAGCCTCCGGGCCCGGCAGAGCCGCCTGCCCCAAAGCCTCCGAAGAACCTTTCTCGCAAAGCGGCCGCCTCGCCGGCTTCGCCTGCCAACTCCGCTGGCTTCCGCTCTACCCCTGACGCCGGGAAGGGTGACCCGCCGGTGGGCAAAGGGGTTGCCGCCAGCGCTGCCGGACCGCGTGGGGCGTCGCTGTCGCTGGACGATCTTTGCACGGCCAGCGGGTTGTCGGCGGACGCCATCGGCCAGCTCCAGGACTTCTCGCTGCTGTCGGCTACCGTGGCTGCAGGGGTCGAGTTCTTCGACGAGGAGGCGCTCGCCGTGGCCAATCTGGCTGCCAAGTTCGCCGCCTTCGGGATCGAGGC
>JAYVYR010000153.1:0-3995 GCA_043784065.1 Acidimicrobiaceae bacterium | reverse complement strand
CTGAAGTCCGTGGTCGAGACGATGGCTGCCGACCCGGTCTGGTCGGACCTCATCCTCGGCGACCCGGTGGTGGCCGGGGTCGAGTCGATCGATGTCGGCTACGTGCAACTTCGCCTCATCGCCCGCACCTTGCCTGGCCGGCAATTCGAGGTGGCCCGCGAGATCCGGTTCCGGGCATCGATCGCCCTCCGTTCGGCAGGTATCGCCTCGCCCGGGGTCGGGCTGACCGGGACCAAGGTCAACCCGTGAGCGACGGCAGCGACGGCAGCGACGGCAGCGACGGCAGCGACGGCAGCTCGGGCGACACCGACGGTTGGGACGCGGCGGCCGAGCCCGTTAGCGGATCTACGCACCGGATCGCCGACCCGGTGCCCCGCAGCCGCCTGGTCGGTCTTATGGCCGAACCAGTGTCACGGTCGGTGCCGCTCCGTCGGTCGACGGTTCTGATGTTGGTGGCTTTCCTCGGATTCGGCACCTTTAATTACCTCTACCCACCGAACAGCTCGACGACAGGGTCCCCCGCCACTAGCGGCGGTATCCCGGGAACCTTCATTCCCTTGACGACGACGCCCGTGACGCATCCGGCCACCACGACGACCACGTCGCCGCCCGGCGGGGCGGACGTAACCACCACGTCGACCACCACATCCACCACCACCCGCCCGAATCCGACGATCACCACAACGACGACGACAACCACCGCTCCGATCGGTTCGACATCCACGACGACTTCCAGCGGCTCCACCTCCACCACGTCGACCTCTAACTCCACCACGACCACCGCTCCGTAGTTCCGCCGGCCAGAACTCTTTTTGGAGGCCCGGTGCTGCGTCGGCACAGTGGATACGCTGGGCTCATGATCGTTCTCGTGCATGGCGTGCCGGAAACCGCCGACCTCTGGAACCATGTGCGGGAGGGACTCGACGGTACGTCAGTGGCCCTGTCGATGCCCGGGTTCGGATGTCCCCGACCGGAGGGTTTCGGAGCCTCCAAGGACGACTACGTCGACTGGCTGGTCGGCGAACTCGACGGCATCGAGGGTCCGATCGATCTGGTCGGCCACGACTGGGGTGCCGGCCTCACCCTGCGGGTGGCCACGGCCCACGGGGCCCGGCTGCGTTCGTGGGCGGCCGACGTCGCCAACCTCTTGCATCCGGAGTACGTATGGCATGACTTCGCCCAGATCTGGCAGACCCCGGGCGCCGGCGAGGACTTCTTCCGCGACCAGCCGGCCCAGCCGCCTGGTGACCAGGGGGCCGTGTTCGAGGCGTTCGGGGTGCCGGCCGCCGACGCTGCGATCTTGGCCGGATGGGCCGACGAGACGATGGGATCGTGCATCCTCGACCTCTACCGGTCGGCCATGCCCAACTGCTACGCCACCTGGGGCCAACAGGTGGCTCCGACTGTGGCGCCCGGTCTCGTGCTGTTGCCGTCGGACGATCCTTTCGGAGATGCGGCCCAGTCGGCCGACGTCGCCCGGATGTTGGGGGCGCGCCATGAGGTACTTGAAGGATCCGGCCACTGGTGGGCTCTCCAGGACCCGGCCCAGGCTGCCGTCATGCTCAACGAATTCCACGCGACGCTCGGCTGATCGCGGTGGTCGGTCTAGCCGATCCAGCCGTTGTGGTCGGCTGCAACGTTGGGCGATCGACGACTACCAGGCGAGGAGATCGCCCCCGTGCCAGGTACCGCGCTGGTCAAGTGCCACCAGGCTGGTGAACGACGAGCAGTCGGCCGTTTCGAGCTCGCGGTACCGGTCGAGTTGGAACTTGTGCTCACCGGGCCGGTAGGCGGAGGCCCGCAGGGCGGCATCGCCTCGCCAGAACGTGACCGTGATGGCATCGGTATGTGATCCCCGCATCGTGAATGACTGCTGAGAGTGGAGGCCGTCGACGTCGTCCATCGAGGCCCGGACTCGTTCGACGCCGTAAGCGAAGTCGAGGAGGGCGGCCCAGGTCTCCCTGGCCGCGGCCAGGCAAGGCACGGCATCGGACCCGGCGTCGAACTCCTCTCGTGCCGATCGTTCGTCGGCGTGGAGGCTGAGCGCCACCCAGACGGTGGACGCTGGGGAGCTGAGCGGGGTGCCGGCGCCGATGTTGTCCGCACCGACCATTCATGCCAACGGGTCGCCGGCCGTGGGCCCGCGATCGATGGGGTCGAGCGTGACGGGCTGGTCGAACCGGGCCAGGTGCAAGGTCACATGGGTACTGACGGGCACAGTCGTCATGTCCGATCAGGCTGGACGGAAGGCGGGCATCGCCGGAGTTCAGGCGTTGACGAGCGGGATGACCTCGGCACCGAAGGTGGCGATCTGGTCGCACAGCTCCTCTACCGAATGGGCCGGGAACCGGACCTGGACCTGACCGCAGCCGGCTTGGCGGTAGGGCACCAGATACTCGGCAAGCCGTGCGGGAGACCCCTGCACCGTGCCGGGTGGCAGTTCGTTGTCGGCCGGGGGAGTTCCGAGGTAGAGCGGGTAGGAGATCGACCCGATGTCGAGGGGTGCACCACCGCGGTACTCCGCCCGCAATTCGGACAACGTGGCCAGCAACTCGACGTTGGGCCCGACCGACTGCGGCAGCCAGCCGTCGGCGAAGCGGGCGGTCCGCCGCAGTGCCGCCGGAGACGAGCCGCCCACCCAGATCGGGGGCCGGGGGGAGCGCACGGGCCGGGGCTTGGCACCCACTCCTGATGCGGGCCACCGGGGTCCCGGCAGCTCAGGAAACTCTTCGGCCATCCCGAGAGCGAGGCCAACCACGGCTTCGTCGGTTGCCGCACCACGCTCGTCGAAGGCCGGCCCCATGAGGTCGAACTCCTCATTGACATGTCCTGCCCCCACACCACAGATGACGCGTCCGGACGACAGCACGTCGATAGTGGCGAACTCCTTGGCGGCCCGCAGCGGGTGGCGCAGCGCGGCCACATAGATGTGGGAGAGCAGGTGGATCTCGGAGGTGACGGCGGCCAACCATCCCAGCGTGGCGATGGTGTCGTACCAGACGGTACTCATGGCTCCAGTCAGACGTTCGGGAATGAACGTATGGTCGCAGACTCCCACGTAGAAGAATCCGGCCGATTCGCAGGCCAGGGCCACCCGGGCGAGCTCGTCGGGGCCGGCGCCGGCTTCCCATGGTTCGGCGTAGATGGTCGACTGCGACTGGATCGGCAGCTGCATCCCGAAGGAGGTGACGCCGGCGGGCAGCACCGTCACCACGTCGGCGGGCGGTGTGAAGGGTGAGTCGGTCATCGGGTACACCTCACGTGCTCGGGCCCACCAGAGGTGGGGCGTGTCATCCGGGGTCTGGCGAGTGGGAAGCGGGCCGGCACGGCGGCTACTAGCGGGGGGCCTGCGTGTCGGCGAGTGCGTCGGCCAACGATTCGGCCAGAGCGTCGGCGGTGCCGAACCGGGTGGCCAGCACACGGGCCCGTTTGTAGGCGAGATGGGCGGGGACCTCCCACGTGAAGCCCATGCCGCCGTGGACCTGGATCGACGAGCGTCCGTTGGTGATCGCCGCTTCATCGGCCAGAAGTTTGGCGCCGGCCGCCGCCCATTCGGGGTCGCCCACATCGGGTTGGTCGATGGTGACGGCTGCCGCCTGCACGGCAATCCGGGCCACTTCGGCCCGCACGACCATGTCGGCACACAGGTGCTTGACGGCCTGGAAACCGCCGATCGGTCGGCCGAACTGCACCCGGCCCTTGGCGTACTCGACGGCGATATCGCAGGCCCACTGGGCCATACCGACTTGGCAGGCAGCGGTAAGCACGGCCCCGTCGCGGCGCCACCAGGCCGCAACGTCCTTACCGGCCACCGGTTCGCCCATCGGCAGGTCGGACAGCGACCACACCGGGGTCAGCGGGTCCATCGGCCGGGGGAGGGGGGTGGCTTCAAGGATGGCCGGGTCGAGGCGTTCGATTCCGTCATCGGAAAGGACCAGCAAGATGTCGAGGTCGGCCAGATGCTCCACGATGACAGGCAGTACGCCGGTTCCCAC
>JAYVYR010000152.1:0-4749 GCA_043784065.1 Acidimicrobiaceae bacterium | reverse complement strand
GACGCCATCAAGCGCTCGGCCGCCGAGGGCGTGACTGTGCAGGTCGACGACGGGCTCGACTGAAACCGTGCGGTGAACGGTCCACCGAGGTCATTCGATAGCCTAACTATGTGAATTCCAAAGCAACGCGCGCCGGCGCGACGGTCGACACGGTGGTCGACGCGGCGGTCGACACCGGGCGCCAAACCCTCGGCCGCACTGCGGCCTGGCTGGCCAAACAGGTCGAGATCGGGCTCGGCACCGTCGACCTGTCACTCCCCCAGTACCGCATCCTCGGCATGCTCGACGAGAGTTCGGCCGTCTCCTCCGACCTGGCCCAACTCCTGGCCGTCCGCCCGCCCACCATCACCGCGGTTGTCGACGGTCTGGTGGTCAAGAGGCTGGTCGAGCGCCGCACTGTTGCGGGCGACCGCCGGCGAGTCGACCACGTGCTGACCGATCAGGGCCGTCAGGTGCTCGAGGCGGCCGATGCCGCAGTGGATGCCCGTCTCCACGAGATCACCGATGTACTGGGTGACCCGGCGGTGACCGAGGATGCGTTCCGCGGCCTGGCCGGGTGGCGCACAGCGCTGGTCGCCTACCGCACGGCCCGGTGGGGCCGATGAGGACACCCGCCTTGCGTTCCCGCAACGTCGACCCGCCTGAGCAGGGAACGGCGTTCGTGCCCATCGCCGAGGAGGCCCGCACGGAAGCGCCCCCGTCGGGCATCGACCCCGAAACCACGTTGACGTGGTGGCGGCGGGCATTGCCCATCATCCGGGCCCACCACACCATCTTCGTCATCTCGCTCAGCCTGTCGTTCTTCGGGCTGGTGCTCCAGGTCATGATTCCCCAGCTGCTCAACAAGGCCATCACCAACTCGATCCAGCACCACACCGTGCCGCTCAGCTTCTATGTCTGGTGGATCGTGGCCCTGGGCCTGGTCGGAGCGGTCATCGGCTACGTCGCCCGCCTGTTCCTCTTCGAGACGGCCTACGACGTTGAGTACGACCTGCGCACGATCATCTACGAGCACCTGACGAAGATGTCGTTCGGGTTCTACGACCGGGTCCAGTCGGGCCAACTCATCTCGCGGGCCAACTCGGACATCCGCTCCGTCCAGATGTACCTGACCTTCGCCCCGCTGATCATCGTGCAGTGCTCAATAGCGGTGGTCGCCTTCATCTTCATGCTGACCATCAACGTGCCGCTGGCTTTGGTGGCCATGTCGACGATGCCCCTCGTGTACTGGGCGGGGGTGCGCATGCGGAACTCGATGTTCCCGGTGTCGTGGATCATCCAGGCACGGCTGGCCGAGGTGGCCACCATCGTCGACGAGAATGTCAACGGTGTGCGAGTGGTCAAGTCCTTCGCCGCCGAGGAACAGCAGCTGCGGACCCTGGCCGGTGCGGCCGAGCGGGTGCAGTGGGGATATATCAAGGACGCCGACCTCCGGGCCCGTTTCACGCCGCTGGTCCAGAACCTGCCGCAGGTGGGCCTGGCCTTGGTGCTGTTGTTCGGCGGCTACATGGTAATCCACGGGACCCTCGGCTTCGGCGCCATCGTGGCCTTCAATGCCTGGCTCTTCATGCTCCAGGCGCCGTTCATGATGCTCGGGATGCTGATCATGATGGGCCAGAGAGCCGCCGCCTCGGCCGAGCGCATCTACGAGATCCTCGATGAGCAGCCTTCGGTGTCCGACGCAGTCGACGCCGTCGACCTGCTCGACTGCCGGGGCGACGTGCGGTTCCGGCACGTCGACTTCGCCTACCGGGAGGATGCCGAGCAGTTGGTGCTGGCCGACTTCAACCTGGCGGTGGCCCCCGGAGAGACGGTAGCCGTGGTGGGCCGGACCGGTAGCGGCAAATCGACTGTCGCCCGCCTGCTCAGCCGGTTCTACGACGTGAAGCACGGTTCGGTCGAGATCGACGGCCACGACGTGCGGGACCTGACGTTGGCCAGCCTGCGCGCCAACGTAGGGGTGGTCCTCGACGAACCGTTCCTCTTCAGCGTCTCGATCCACGACAACATCGCCTACGGGAAGCCGTCGGCAACTCGGGACGAGGTGGAAGCCGCAGCGCGGTCCGCCGGTGCCCACGAATTCATCTCCCGGCTCGCCCATGGTTACGACACCGTGGTCGGCGAGCGGGGCTACACGCTGTCGGGCGGACAGCGTCAACGCATCGCCATCGCCCGCACCTTGTTGGTCAACCCGCCGATCATGGTGCTCGACGATGCCACCAGTGCCATCGACGTGCAGGTGGAGCAGCTGATCCACGCCGGCCTGCGGGTGCAGATGGAAGGCCGCACCACGTTGATCATCGCCCACCGCCTCTCGACCATCTCCTTGGCCGACCGGGTGGTCCTCCTCGACCAGCACAAGATCGTGGCTGATGGCACCCACGCCGAATTGTTGGCGTCGACCCCCCTCTATGCCGAGGTACTGGCCCAGGCGGCCGAGTACGAGACGGCGGCAGAGCGCGACGAGGACGAGAGTGAGATCGACACCGGTCCCGCGGCCGATGCCGCGACCTTCAGCGCCCTCCTCGATGCTGCACGCACGGGAGGTGCGCGATGAGTTTCGGCGGTGGCATGGGGTTCGGCGGGGCGCCCGGGGGATTCGGCCGGCCGGCCGCTCCCGGGCTCCCGTTCGCCGGCATCCCGAGTGAGCTCCAGACCCGGGTCGACGGGCTGCTGGCCACCGAGCCCGAACACCCCGAGCCAGATGTCGTCTTCGAGCAGAGCGCCTCAGAGGACGAGCTGAAGCGGCTCTCGCTCCGTCAACTGCTCAGCAGGTATCCCGGCATGTTGGCCTTGGCCGGCCTGCTCGTGGTGGTCATCGCCGTGGCCGGCCAGGTCGGTCCCAAGTTGACCGAGTACGCCATCAACTACGGGATGACGCCCGCCTCTCCGCAGAACGGAAACGTCAACCACCTCAATTTCGGCGTGGTCGTAGCCATGGCCGCCGCCTACCTGGTGTTCATCGTCATCACCGGGGTCGCCCAGCGGTTCAACGCCCAGGTCACCGGCCGGCTTGCCGCATGGGTGATGAACGACCTGCGGGTCAAGGTCTTCGCCCACCTCCAGCGCCTGTCGCTCAGCTTCTTCACCGAAGAGAAGGCCGGCGTGGTCATGTCCCGCATGACCAGCGACATCGAGAACCTCCAGCAACTCCTCCAGGACGGTCTGTCGCAACTGGCCATCCAGGGCCTGACCATGGTGGTGATCGTGATCATCCTGTTTGCCACCAACGTGACCCTGGCAGCCATCACGGTGGGCCTGATCGTGCCGGCACTACTGGCCGCATCAATCTGGTTCACCCGGGCCTCGGAGCGGGGCTACAACGGGGTCCGCGACCGCATCGCCGACGTACTGGCCGACCTGTCCGAGAGCCTGCACGGCGTGCGCATCGTGACGGCCCACAACCGCCAGCGCCACAACGTCATCCACCACCGCAACGTGGTCGGCGACTACCGGGATGCCAACAACTACACGGCCCACGTCAACGCCCTCTACGGTCCGGGCACCCAGCTGCTCGGCGTGCTCGGCCAGGCCGCGCTGCTGGCCATCGGCGGCACCATGGTCCTACACCACACCTTGTCGGCCGGCGCCCTGGTCGCCTTCTTCCTCTATCTGGGCCGCCTCTTCCAGCCCATCCAGCTTCTGGTGCAGCAGTACAACACCTACCAGCAGGGTCAGTCGTCGATCACCAAGCTGCGGGCCCTGGTCGACACCGAGCCCGAGGTCGTCGAAGCCCCTGGCGCCTCCGAACTTCCCCCCATTGAGGGGCGGATCGCCTTCGAGCACCTGTCGTTCGGCTACCTTCCGGACCGCCTGGTCATCGAAGACGTCGACCTGGTCATCGAACCTGGCCAGACGGTGGCCTTCGTGGGCCCGACAGGTGCAGGCAAGTCCACATTGGCCAAGCTGGTCACCCGCTTCTACGACCCGACGGTGGGCCGGGTCACCATCGACGGCCACGACCTGCGTGACGTCACCATGGGTTCGTTGCGCCGCCAACTCGGCGTCGTCCCCCAGGAGCCGTTCCTGTTCGCCGGGACCATCGGCGACAACATCGCCTTCGCCCGGCCCGACGCGACCGATGCCGAGCTCCGCGAGGCAGTCGAACGGGTGGGGCTGACCGATGTCGTCGACGCCATGCCCGAGGGCATCGATACCGTCGTGCACGAGCGGGGCCAGACCCTCTCGTCGGGCGAACGCCAACTCATCGCTCTGGCCCGGGCGTTCCTGGCCCATCCCCGGGTCCTTGTCCTGGACGAGGCCACCTCGAACCTCGATCTCCAGTCGGAAACGAAGATCGAGTCGGCGCTCGACGTCCTGCTCGAGAACCGGACCGCCATCCTGATCGCCCACCGACTGTCCACCGCCATGCGGGCTGACCGCATTGCCGTGGTCGACGAAGGTCGGATCGTCGAAGTCGGCAGCCATGACGAGCTCGTGGCGGCAGGCGGTCGCTACGCAGCGATGTACGAGACGTGGGTCAATCAGGCCGATGTCACCAGCCACACGGCCGTCTGATCAGGGACGGCGTCCGGTCAGGTCGAGCAATCGGGTCTTCAGCGGCGCATCCTCACCTACCGTGCCCGAGGGGCCGGACCCGAACATCCCGATCTCGCCGATGAACGGTGCCATGGGCAGCAAGCTCTCGTAGACCACGGCAGTTAGGTCGTCGGGGATCCCGTCGTCCACGCCGAGGGCGATAGCCAGGTCCCAGGCGTGCAACGTCAGGTCGCCAATGCGGAATCCGAT
>JAYVYR010000151.1:0-6223 GCA_043784065.1 Acidimicrobiaceae bacterium | reverse complement strand
CAGACGATAGTGTGTTCTCTTCATCGCGGGTGTAGCTCAATGGTAGAGCGCCAGCTTCCCAAGCTGGACACGCGGGTTCGATTCCCGTCACCCGCTCTCTCGGTAGGTGCAGTTCAGGGGTGGTTTTTGGCCGGCGAGTCGGATTTCTTGACCTCTTCAAATCCCGCTCGTGCCCCCAACGTGCCCCAGCGTTTTGGAACTGGTGGCCGGAAGCGCCCAATCGCCCGAGCGATATCGGGCCATTGGGCAGGCGGGCCGAACCGATTGGTGAAGCAGATTTGCAGCCCTCCGGGCGCGCTCCGGATCGGACTTCGTGGCATCCGCAAATCGGATGACCCGTGAGCCATGTCCGCTCAGCGGCCGCAGAGATCAGTCAGCGCCCGATCGGCGGCGCTGGCCGCCGCATCTGCCTGCGCCCATCCAGTTCCTGTGCGAGATCGCGAGCAGAGTGCGTGACGAAGCGCAGCGCCCCTGACCTGGGATTCGATCGTCGGGAGCGCTGACACCAGGGCCGGCACAGAGTCTTCCGACAGGCGCGACAAGTAGCCGACATCGAGGGCGATCGTGTGCCGGTGCGCAACGTCATAGTTGACGACGAGTTGTTCAGGATTGATGAGGCCGAACACGATCACGACCGCTACCAGGAACAGACCGGCAATCCCAGGAAGCCACCGCTTCCCTCTGAGCAGACCTCCGACCCACGCCCCAACCGCGACTAGGAGCACAGCCAGGAATAGGGCACCAAAAAGGCATGCGACTCGAAGCATCGTGAGACCGTAGGCACGGTCGTAGAGGAACAGCCGGTGAACAGCGGTTACCCCTACCGCCAACGTCATCACCACGATTGCGAGCGACAAAATGCGCACGGCACCTCCGCGTTCAGGCTCTTCCCCCGCGGCATCCAGAACCGTCAACACCGTCACGGCGATGGCGACAACCCAAAGGAGCTGGAAGTAACCGGAGCGAGCGTATGACGCATAGGTAATCCCGTGGTGCTCCAGGGTGGTGCGGCCGAATCCGAGCGTGGCAACCAGTTGGGTTGCCACGAATGCCCCCAACAACAGTGTCATCCCGCCGAGGATGATGGCGATCTCGGCGTTCCCAAGATTCCGCCGGCCCGGCTGGATTGGTCCACGCGCCGGCTCGCACAAGGTGATCCTGGCCAGAATCATCGCGATGCCGGCGCCGGCGAGCAGCGCCACAAGTTGGGAGGGCCATGTCTTCAAGTCGAACGGCACTCGCACTACCGACCCGAACAACGGGTCAGCTGAGACAAGGAGTACCAGCAGAACACCCAGCACCGGCACGGCGATCAACAGCGCCCGGCCGAGCACCGGCAGTGAGAAGCCGCTGGGCAGCCGCACCCGTCTCGCCACACCTCGACCCAGCCAGCGCGGTGCGAGGATGGCGTGCGCTATCAGTGCTGCCGGCGAGCGGACCACCCGGGTCCACGAGACATCAAAGAAGTTCCCCTCTCGTCCGAAGAGGGTCGCTGCAAGCACGCAACTGCACAGGGCGATTCCGGTCGGAATTCGAACCCAGGGACTGTCACGGATGACCCAGATACCGGCAATGGCAATTGCCGTGGCCAACATGGCGACGGCCTGGGGTCGAATGACGATCCGAGTGGCCACCAGCGCCCCCGCGAGCAACACAGTGAAGAGAGCGACACCGAATCCGCCAACGCCATCGTGAAAGCAGACGTCAGCGGTGACTGCCCCCAGGCAAGCCAGACCGACCACGGCGATCGGCGCCTGGGCCGATGGGACTCGAGCCAACATTCCATTCTTGACAGCCACCTCCAGCGCGCTTGGCTGGCGCGGCTCTACGGGGCGAAAAGGCGGAGCCTGTTGCCATCCCGGCTGTGGCGGATACCAGCCTGGGGGGGATGGGTATGTCCCGGTAGCCGCTCCTTGAGGGCCGGGCTCCGATGGGATTGTCATGCAGTGAACGGTACGAGTCAGGGAAACGTCTGAACAGGCACGGCGGTCATGAATGTCCCATGACATCCGTCATGGTCAGAGCCAGCCATTCTCCTCGGCGATCAGTGCGGCTTCGGCACGACCGTGGGCGTGGAGCTTCTGGATGGCGATCGACAGCACATTGCGAACACTCCCCTCGGTGAGGTGCAATTGCCTCGCCAGCTCCTTGGAGGACGCCGCTGTTCGGCTCAGCGCCAGCACCTCGCGTTCGCGATCGGTGAGAGGGCTCTGGCCGCGCTCGAGGGCCATCACGGCAAGAGTCGGATCGATCACCCGTTCGCCCGCCGCCGTCTGTTTGATGGCGGAGATGAGCTCTCGTGGAGGAGCGTCCTTCAGGATGAATCCGAGGACTCCACTGTCCATGGCTCGCCGGAGGTACCCAGGGCGCCCGAAGACCGTGAGAATGAGAACACGGATCTCGGGAAGCTCTGATGCCAACTGCCTGGCAGCCTCGAGCCCGTCCATGCCAGGCATCTCGATATCCATCACGGCGACATCAGGGTGGGTCCTCTGCGCCTGATGGAGCACCTCGTCTCCTGTCGAGCACTGGGCTACGACCTCGATGTCGGAGTCTCGATCCAGGATCTCGCATAGTGCTCCCCGCAGGAGGGCCTGGTCCTCGGCGACGAGTAGACGGATCACGACGTCACCGGAACGACGGCGATGAGGGTACAACCGCCGCCCGGGCCGTCGGCGATGGAGAGCGATCCGCCCACGGCAGCGAGCCGTTCACGCATGTGCACGAGCCCCATACCGCCGTCACCGTCCCCCATGCCGCGTCCGTCATCCTCCACCCGCAGCACCACCGAATCGGAATCAGCGGCCACCATGATGCGACAGGACGAGGCACCACTGTGCCGGAGCACATTGGTGACACCCTCGCGCACGACCCAACCGAGAGCATGGTCGGCCGAAATCGGGAGCGTCGCCATGTCGAGCGCAATCGTGCAATTGATACCTGAGGAGGTGAGAACCTGTTCGGCAACGGACACTTCAGAGCGCAGGTCAGGCTCCCTCACCTCAGCCACCAGCTCGCGCATGAGGTGCAGCGTTTCTCGCGACGACGAGAGCACCATCGCCGATCGCTTCCGGGCATCTTCGATCGCACCGGCATCGAGGTCCATGGATAGGAGCTCTGCCTGCATGATTGAGGTCGTGAGCTCCTGACCGAGCCGGTCGTGCAGGTCTCGGGCGAGCTGCATTCGAGCTTCGAGTGCGGCGAATTGCCTCAACCCATCCCGGGTGACTTCAAGTTCAACCTGAGTACCGATGAAGCGGCGGACGGTTATGGCCGCACCGCCGAGCAGCATGCCGATGGCGACAACTTGGAGCGCATTGGCATCGGTCTGCCCCTCGGGCCACCACACCGCCATCATGATTCCGGTCGCGATTGCCACCAAGGGACCGCTGATGTACCACTTGAAGGCCGTACCGGCCACAACAATCGCGTAGTAGAAGGGGAAGACGCCGATGTGGTTCACGTGGACCAAAATGCTTGCCGAAGAAACGGTCAGTGCCACCGCCGTTCCGGCGGCCCAGTAGCCGGGACCAGACGCAACGAATGCCCAATACAACGCCCAGGTGACGGTGAGGACCGCTGTGCAAACTAGGACCGCGGTCAGTGCTGGAGCCGTGAGAACTGAGACAGACGAAAGTTCCCTGACCAGAAGTATCGCGATGAAGGCGATCATCACGAATCGCCCGAGGAGCAACTCTCGACGCAAAGTGAATTGCGGCAATTTGGATCCGGCGATACTCACGGAGCGATTGTTGCGGGCAACAGGCCGGATGGCAAGAACGAGGGGTCTGAAGTGGAAACCAGTCGGGTGTTTCTCGATGACCAACGCTTAGTTCAGGTGCCTTGACGACCGCTACCAGCTCCACCCGCCAGCTCGCTCAGCCGCTCTGCAATCGACTCATCCCTACCGGCCGTCGCATGTTGGTACCGCAGCGATGCCGCAGCCGATGCATGACCAAGCCGTGCCATTAGTTCTCGGGTACTTGCACCAGCTCCCGCTGCCATCGTTCCTCCAGTATGCCTGAGGTCGTGGAATCGGAATTCCGGCCTGGCCTTGTCGAGTTCGGCTTTCTCCAGTGCCCGGTGCCACGCCGTGTAGACCGTCGCCCGACGCACTGGCTGCCCCAAGGTGCCGACGAAGACCTCGTCCGTATCATCGCTACCGGTGAACACTTCCAGGTGCGCGGCAATGAGCACTCGCACATGCGGTGGGATGACAATGACTCTCACGCCGGCGGCCGTCTTCGGCGGTCCCACCCGACGTTGTCTGTTGCCCAGCTCCCACGCCGATTTGTCGACACGTATCGTTCCCGCATGTAGGTCGATGTCACGGCGGGTCAAAGCCAGAATCTCCCCGATGCGCATGGCGCACCACGATCCCAATACCACCATTGCCCGGTACCGGTCCTCCATTGCCTCGACCACTGCGTTCAACTGCTCGACGCTCATGACCGGTCGCTCTGGCGATCGCTCCACCGACGCCCCCTTGAGGTTGCACGGATTCCGACTGATGATCTCGTCGGTGTAGGCGGTCTCACAAATTGTGCGCAATAGCCGGTAGCACTTGGCGACTGTGACCTGACCCGGCTTGTCCGCGTTCGACAGGCCGGCGTGCCACTCTCGCACCTTGGATGGATTGAGCCTCCCGATCTGGATGCTCCCGAGGGTCGGCAAGATGTGGCGGTCGAGTAGCCCCTGGTAGAGCTCGACGGTGCGGGGGCGAAGCACTCGATTCTGCAACCACGGCGACGCGTACTCCTCCAGCGTGACGGTCGCCAGGTACCGATCCTTCCGCTCGCCTCGCGCCAGGTCTGTCTGCGCACCGGCCAGCCAGGTCTGTGCCGCTCCTTTCGTCGGAAAGGTTGTCGATGCAGTGATTCTCTGACTTGTGTCCGGATGCCGATAACGGGCCTGAAAACGACCCGATGGCAATTGTCGGACGGACCCGAACTGACGCTTGGACACCGTGGCTACCTCAATGTGCAAGGCGACCGCGTGGCGGTCCTCCAATGTGCTCGAGGCGCCGGGCGATGACTACCCACGACGCGAATGCCCGCACGTCGCCGAAGCAACCAGGCCGTTCCGTTGACCATCACCCTACTGCCAGCCGCTTCGGACTTGCGCACCGTCAGGGCCACGATCGAGCACGTCGGTCCGATGTTCTTTGACCCACTGAGCGATCTCGTCAACATCGAATCGCACGAACTTTCCGACCTTGACGAAGGGGATTCGGCGCTCGTCGATCAACCGTCGGATGTGCCGCACGCTGACGCCAAGCCGGTTGGCCACCATGTTGATGTCAACCAGCGTCGGAAGGTCCGAACCCGAGCGCGTTCGCAGTTCGTGACCCGTCATAGCGAGCTGCCTTTCTCGGCCGCACCAAGGGGGAGATCCTGACGAGCTCCAATTGATGAGCGAGCTATTGCGTCTTCCCGGGCCAGCCAGCGGCCAAGCCGAAGATCTTCCTCCATGTTCTTGGCGAGACAGGCGTCTCCGGCAGTCAGGTAACCCGAACCGTCGTAGTTCCACTCACGAACCTCGACCTCATCCGATATCCCGTCGACCGGGGTGTCGTCGCCAGGGGGCACGTCTCCTTGCTGGTCGGCACGGTTGGCAATGCGCCACTGTTGGCGCTCGTCCCGCAATGCACCGAACGTCGTCGACCAGCGTCTGGACTTCGTAAGGAAGTGACCCCGGAAGCCACAAGAATGAGCCCACAGCTGCGGGCGGATTCCTGAGAAGACCTCGTCGTCACCAAGAGCCCATGCAGTCTCCACGAGTGCCCGGAGATGGTTTGGCAGCCTCTCATCGCGACAGACCCCCGTGCGGAGGCGGTGATCGAGCACGCCGAACTCGTCTGTGCCCTTGGTGGCGTACTTGGCCAAGTAAGCGGCAGCTCGGCTCCGGCCGTTGTCTGCCTCTGCCACCGCGGTGGCGTCGAGCTGGGCCCCCCAGGCGTGCCGGCGTCCGTCGGTAGCTCCGGGGATAGGTGCGCCGACCTTTTTGGCCGCAATTTGGAGGGCCGTGGCCACGAGGCCGGCGTCGACTCCCCGGGGAGGATCCCCGTGTTCGTTGGAGCGCACGTCGGCTCGGACCAGGGCATGGAGGTGCACCGAGCCCCGTCGCTGGAACTCGACGACCTTCACATACGACAGCCGCAGCTGACGTGCAGCCTGGCGGGCTGACATTCCGAGCAACGATCCGAGTGCCCGGAGGGCGTAGA
>JAYVYR010000150.1:0-6354 GCA_043784065.1 Acidimicrobiaceae bacterium | reverse complement strand
TACCACCAGATCGGTACAGCATCGGGCTGGATCGAACTGGACGGGGTCCGCCGCGAGATGGACCCGGACGAGTGGGTATCGACTCGGGACCATTCGTGGGGGGTCCGCTACGACGTGGGTACCCCACCGACCGACACGGACCCGTTCGACCCGATTCCGGAGATGGACTTCCAGATGATCTGGTGTCCGTCGCTCATGACCGACCCGGACGGCTCTTGCTGGGGTCTGTTCATGCACGTGGTCAACCTGGCCGGCTTCGGCCACGAGCAGCGGACGGTGACCGCTGCGGTCGAGCAGACCGACGGCACCGTGGTGCGCATGGCCGACATCCGGCCGGACCTTCGATTCGACCAGGTGAACCGCCGCCTATTCGGCGGCACGCTGGGAGTGATACTCGAAGTTGGCACTAAACGTCGTTTCTCTCTTGAGGTGCCTACGTCGACCGGGTTCCAGCTCGGAGCCGGTCTCTACTTCGGCTGGCAAGGACACCATCACGGCGAATGGCGTGGCGAGCTTGTCGTCGATGGCGAGCGGCTCGTCGACTGCAGCGGGTCCGAAATCGCCCGACAGCTCTACCAGATCCGGGACACCGTGGTACGGATTCGAGACCTCGATACCGGGGCCGAGGGTCTGGGCAATTGCCAGCCCATCATCGCCGGGGGTTTCCCGACCCTCGGGCTGACCAAGGAGAGTTCGTTCTGGTAGGCCGCCCGAGCGATCGGCCGTCCTGGTCCATCGTGCCCAGTTGTGGTCAGTGATTGACGGCGGGCATGACAGCGTCGACCACGGTGCGCAGATAGCGCCAGGCGATGTCGGGGGGCAGGCCGCCGACGAGGGGGGTGCAACGGTAGCGGCGTGCCTGATCGCACCAGCGCCACGGCCTCGGCGACGCTAACGATCCGATGGCTGGCGTTCTCAGCTCGTAGTTGGTCGACCGAGGAGACGAACGACATCGACGCGGTGTGCCCGGTCTCCTGATTGATGTTGGCGTAGCTGGTCACATCGTGCATCAGATAGGGCCCGAGCTCGTCCCATGCCTGGTCGACATCGTCGGCCACGAACAGCGTGGTCGTCAGGTCGTCGGGCGGCAACATGCACCACCCCGGTGCGTGTCCGTGGGACTCGGCCGCCTCGACATAGGCGGCGCGCAACGACTCGTCGCCGGACTGGGCGAGGAAATCGAGCCCGTGGCGGCCCGCCCAACGGGCTGCGGCCACGCTCCCACGGCCCCAAGCCACCCGGGGCCCTCCGGATGTGAACAGTCTGGGGGTGACCTGCAGGATCTGGCCGTCGAGTTCGAACGGCTCGCCTGTTTTGGCTTGCAGCAACACGCTGAGATGCTCTTCGGCAACCGCACCGCGGCGGTGAAAATCCACGCCGTGCATCTGGTATTCCTCGGGGCGGTACCCGATGGCGGCCACGTAGCTGACCCGGCCCCTGGCGATGATGTCGAGGACCACGATCTCCTCGGCCGACCGGACCGGTCGGTAGAACGGGAGGATCACCCCGGCGACCATGACCGGAAGTGTCGTCGTCCGAGCCGCCATGGCCGTGGTGAGTATGAGAGGGGAGGGGAGGTAGCCGTCGGTCATGCCGTGGTGCTCACACACGATGGCGAGGATCGCCCCCCGTCTCGGCACAGGCGGCCATCTCCAGGGCGGCCTGGTAGAGGTCAGCTGTAGGTGCTCCGTCGAGTGGCGACCGCATGTCGAAGCGCATGGTGTAGATCGTCTCTTCCAAGTGGTCAGTTGGTCACGGGCGGAACAACAAGGCGACCATCTCGTCGAGCGAGTGGTACACCTCGTCGATAGAGATGCGCCCGGCTGACCAGAGCCGGAGAACCCCGGCCATGACGTGGTCGATGATCCGGACCATCGACTCCGAGGTGCGGTCATCAAGGCCGATCAGTGCACCCCGGAACACTTCCCCGGTGATGCGGTCGAGCCGGGCGATGGCCTCGACGGCGAAGGGATCCGAAGAGACCGCAAGCGCCGTCACCAGCTTGGCCAGGTTCGGTTGTTGCTGGAAGGCCCTTACGGCGCGGTGCAGAACCTCGGTGAGCCGCTGGGCAGGATCGCCACCTGCGAGAGGGCGCCGGTCGACATTGTGCGGTAGGAGGCCACCCCAGTGGACCAACGCTTCTGCGAAGAGGTGGTCCTTCGAGGAGAAGTACTGGTAGATCGTGCCGAGCGCCACGCCGGATGCCTCGGCGACATCCTTCATCTGGATCTGGTCGAAAGCCCGCCGCCTCGACAATTGCAGGGCGGCGTCGATGATCCGGTCCCGGCGGGCCCGCTGCGATTCGGACAGTTCGCTTGGAAGGAGTGCCCCTTCGCTCCGGAGCCGACTCAACGCGAACCCGCTTGCCGCACGGCAGAACACGTCCGCCGGGTCGGGTTTCTACGAAACCACATTTCGCCTCATGGCATGGCCTTTGAACAGGAGATAAGTTGACACACTGAAATAGCGTTCTATCATACGCCGAACGCTGACTGGAAGGACGGAACCATGGGGATGCCGGATGGAGTGGGGATCATCGACACCATGATCGGGTTCCCGCATGCGGACATGGCAGGGGTCTACGACTTCATCACCCGCCAGACCAAGGACCGGGAGTCCAAGGAGGACTTCAAGTTCCCGGCGGAATACATGTTCAAGGACGTCCCCGAAAAGGAGCTGACCGAGTCGCAGGACCCGGTCTCGGTCACGCTCGGGGAGATGGACCGCTGGGGTGTCGAGAGGGGGCTCATCGGCGTCGATGATCCCGAAGGGACCGGGGCGGACGCGCTCAAGCGGTACCCCGATCGATTCATCCCGTCGCTCTCGGTGGATCCCAATACCGGGATGGACGGCATCCGGGCCATGGTCCGGGCCTATGAGACCTGGGGTATCCGAGCTGTGGGCGTCTTTCCTTCGGGGACGTTCCCCCAGGTTCCGATCAACGACAAGTTGATGTACCCGATCTATGCCAAGTGCGTAGAACTCGGGATTCCGGCGTTCTGTTGTGCGGGCGTGCCCGGCCCCCGATTGAAGTTCGCTCCCCAGCATGTCGAGCTGATCGACGAAGTGATGTTCGACTTTCCCCAACTCGTATTCGTCACCCGGCACGGATGCGAACCGTGGACCGAGATGGCCGTCAAGCTCATGCTCAAGTGGCCCGGACTCCACTACTCGACCAGCGCGTTCGCCCCGCGGTACTACCCGAAGGACGTCATCGACTTCGCCAACCAGCGAGGGTCGAACAAGATCATCTATGCGGGCTACTTCCCGATGGGTCTCTCACTCGAGCGGATCATGACCGAGATGCGCGATGTCGGCCTGAAGGACGAGGTGTGGCCGAAGTTCCTGCGCACCAATGCGCTTCGGGTCCTGGGGATCGACTCGTGACCCCACAGGTTGGCCTTGGCCGGAGCACAGGAGGACACCGATGAGCATCGACTTCACCACGTTTGACGCCGACAACCACTACTACGAGGCCACCGACGCCTTCACCCGGTATCTCGATAAGGGAATGGCCCGCCGCACCATGCAGTGGGCGGAGATCGACGGGCGCCAACGCTTACTGGTGGCTGGTGCTGTCAACCGCTTCATCCCGAACCCGACCTTCGACCCGGTGGCCAAGCCGGGCAGTCTGGACGAGTACTTCCGGGGCCGGAACCCGCGGGGGGAGAACATCGCTGCGCTGTTCGGCGACCTCGAACCGATCCGGTCTGAATACCGGGACCGCGATGCCCGACTTGCCGTCATGGACGCCCAAGGCGTTGACGGCTGTTTCATGTTCCCGACTCTCGGCGTCGGGATGGAGGAGGCCCTTGCCGACGACCCGGAGGCAACGGTGGCGGCGTTCCACGCCTTCAACCGCTGGCTCGACGACGACTGGGGCTATGCCTACCAGGAGCGGATCTTCGCCGCTCCGATGATCCCCTTGGTGGACGTCGACGCTGCGGTGGCCGAACTCGACGAGGTGTTGGCCAAAGATGCCCGCATCGTCTGCATCAAAAGCGGCCCTGCCGTCACACGCGACGGTCGGGTGTCCCCTGGCGACGCCAGGTTCGACCCCTTCTGGGCTCGGCTGAACGAGGCCGGGGTGACGGTCGGGATCCACTCAGGCGATGCCGGCTACAACCGGTACGTGGACGATTGGGAACAGGTAGGGACATTCCGTGCCTTTGCCTACTCGCCGTTGCGCATCGTCCTGAGCGGCAGCCGCGCGCCTTACGAGACAATGGCTGCCCTGGTCTGCCAAGGCGTGTTCGACCGGTTCCCCAGGGTACGGGTGGCCAGCATCGAGGCCGGAGCCGACTGGGTGCCCGAACTTCTCCGGAAACTGAAGAAGGTCTACGGCCAGAGCCCGGCGGGCTTCACCGCAGACCCGGTGGCCATGTTCCGTGAGCATGTGTGGGTCGCCCCGTTCTACGAGGACGACCTGGCGGAACTCAAGGACCTGATCGGACTTGATCACATCCTCTTCGGCTCCGACTGGCCCCATGCCGAAGGTCTGGCCGTGCCTGCCACCTTCGCCGACGACCTCCGGCGAAACGGATTCGACGAGGATGAGATCCGGGTTGTCATGCGCGACAACGGACGGGTCCTGACCGGGCGGCTCCGATGAGTCCTACCGCCGTATCCCGGCACTTCGGGCTGGCCGATCGCGACCGCCAGGAGCTTGCCGTCCTCGTCCCCGAGCTGCTGCTCGCCGGTCATCTCATCGACCGGGCCGGAATGCCCCACCTGATCGGCGCCTTCGGGCGCGACGTCATGCGGGATATCGCCATCGACGAGTGGATGGGGGCGAGCCCGGTGTATTCCAAACGAATGCAGCGAACCCTCGGGTTCGAAGGCGACTCGGTCGTCACCATCTTCAAGAACATCCAGATCGACATCGGTTCGCCGCCTCAATTCATGGACTTCCGGTTCCACGTGACCGATCGCGACCATGGCGAGTTCTGGCTCGACCACTGCGGCGCCCTGATGGACGTCGAACCGATGGGCTCCGACTACGTGACGGCCATGTGCCATGACATCGAGGACCCGACCTTCGATGCGACGGCGACCGCCTCGAACCCTCGCGCTCAGGTCCGCCCGGTCCATCGGCCGCCCCGAATACCAGCAGACCGAGCACCGCACTGTGCCTGGACCGTCATCATCGATCCAGAGCATCCCGTGCTTCAGTTGCCGTCCCAGGCGGTGGCTATCGGTGCCACGGTCGCCGCCAACCATCAGCTCGACCCGATCGATGCCGACGACCCCGGCCTTCACGAGTACTCCGGCCCCCTGCTTTCGGATCTCGACTTCCGCCAGTGGTCGGCCTCTGCTCTCCGGCGCATCGCTGGCGAAGTCTGCATGCAGGGCCACCTTCTGGCTTTGTCGTTCCTGGCCAGCACCCGGAACTATGTCGACACCGACGAGGAGGCCCGGTCGTTCAGCCGGCGGCAGTTCACCGGCGTGGCCGGCGTGGCCGCAGCGCGGATCCGGGCGGCACTCGGGCTCGGTACCACCCTCATCGACGTGGCTGAAGTTCTGTCTCTCAGCCCGGGGCTCCTCCCGACGACATACACCGGGTGCCGGGTGGAGGTGGCTGAACGGCTCCGGCTCCGGATCGATCGAAAGGCACCGGCGACTGTCGATGGCTCGTGGCCGACGCTGCTGGACGCCGATCATCTGGAGCCGCTCGACGCCATTGTCGGGGCGGTCGACCGCCACTACCGGTGCGTGGTGGTGGCGGATAATCCCGACGAACTGGTGGTCGAGGTCATCATGGGGGACCACGAGCTCCCCGTGTCTGACGATGTCCGGCTGACCGAATTCAGCACCGGTGCCGGCTTCGCCTTCACCGACCGGGGCACGCCGGTCGTGCTGCGCACCGGGCCACCCCAGGCCGGCACCAACGAGAGCTGACGAGCGGCCGACCACATCTGGTGGTAGATCTGAAGGCATGCACTATGTGGTCGGAGGCATCTTTAGCCTCTTCGTGATCGCCCTGGCGGTCGGGGCTGTCACCGGGAGGGTCCGAGCCTCGTCGTGTTGTGCACCGGGCGACCCGGCACTCGATGCCCGGATGCAGGCCGCTGGCGAGGAGCCTCCAGGTTCGGCGAAAGGCTCCCCTATCAGACGGGACGGTTCGGGGTAGACCGGTCCTCGGATGCCGGCCCTCCAACTTGACGAGATCGTCGGAGCACCCCCGTCGCCAGGCTCGGAGCACTCCGAGCGCCACCTGTCCGATGACCCGAAGCGGTTGACCCGCTGTGTAGCGTGCGTCCATGGACCGCATCACAATTTTGCCCGTATCCGGCGGATCAGGCCGGGTGCTCGGTGTCCGGTCGACAGGAACGGGACCACCGGTGTTGCTCGTCA
>JAYVYR010000149.1:0-4070 GCA_043784065.1 Acidimicrobiaceae bacterium | reverse complement strand
CAATACCGCCCGGCCGTCGATCGGTGGTTGCTCGAGATACCGGCCGGCACGTGCGACGTCGCCGGCGAGCCGAGCGACATGACCGCCCGACGCGAACTGGCCGAGGAGGTCGGTTACGCGTCCGATCGGCTCGAACTGCTGACACGAACTGTCATCACCCCGGGATTCTGTGACGAGTACACCGACATCTATCTGGCCAGCGGCCTGTCCTCCGTACCCTCTGACCGCCAGGGCGCCGAGGAGCGGTTCATGTCGGTGGTCGAAGTCCCCCTGGACCGGTTCGACGCCATGGTCGACGACGGTTCGATCATTGATGCGTCCACGATCCTCGGCGTCGGCCTCGCCGTCCGCCGCCTGGCCGCAACGGAGTGAGCGGCGCTGTGCCCGAGACCCTGTCGAGGGACGCCGAAGAGTTCCTCTCCTGGCTGGCCGTCGAGAAGGGCCGGTCGCGTAACACCCTGGTCGCCTATCGGCACGACCTCACCACCTACGAGGCGTGGGCGGCTGCGCACAGCGTCGAGGTGCACACAGCCACACCGGAAGAGATCGAGCTCCACCTGACCGACCTGCGGGCACTGGACCGAAATCCGGCCTCGCTGGCCCGGGCCACTACCGCGCTGCGGGGTCTCTACCGCTTCTGGGTGGAAGAGGGGACCATAGCCGTCGACCCCACGGTAGACGTGCGCTCGCCGAAGCTGCCCCGGCGCCTGCCCAAGGCCCTCGACGAGTCCCAGGTCCTCGAACTGCTCAACTCGGTCAACGGCACCGAGCCGGTCGACCTACGGGACCGCGCCTTGGTGGAAGTCCTCTACGGCACCGGGGCCCGGATCAGTGAGGTGGTCGGGCTGTCGCTGCTCGACCTCACCGGTGACGACGACATGCTGCGGGTCTTCGGCAAGGGGTCGAAAGAGCGACTGGTACCCCTCGGCAGCCATGCTCGGATGGCCATCGAGCGGTGGCTCGGCCCTGTCGGTCGCCGGCAGATGGCCCCCAATCATTTCGCCCGCCGGTCGGATGCCGAGGCTGTATTCCTCAATATCCGGGGCGCCCGGTTGTCCCGTCAGGGCGCCTGGGCCGCTGTACAGCACCGGGCCGAGCGCGTAGGCCTGGGTGATGTCGTCAGCCCTCACGTGCTGCGCCACTCGTGTGCCACCCACATGCTGGCCCACGGAGCCGACATTCGGGTGGTCCAAGAAGTGCTCGGGCACGTCTCGATCGCCACTACCCAGCTCTACACCCGACTCAGCCAGGACCACCTCCGGGCGTCCTACCTTCGGGCCCACCCGCGAGCTGGAGGGGTCAAGGGCGGGTAACATTGCCAGGATGCCCAGCGAGACCCCCACTGACGCGCCCGCCACCGACTACCGAAACCTTCTGGAGATCGAGCAGGCGAACCTGCAAGGGGAGCTGTCGGAGCTCGGATTCGATGATGGCAAGACCGGCCTCGACTACGACGCCAATTTCGCCGACACCAGCCAGGTGACGGCCGAACGCGGTGAAGCCGAGGCACTGGCCGGCAAGCTGAAGGAGACCCTCGAGGAAGTCCACGCCGCGATCGGGCGGCTCGATCTGGGCACCTACGGCACATGTGAGACTTGTGGCGTGGTCGTCAACCCGGCCCGTCTCGAGGCCATGCCGGCTAGCCGATTCTGCATCGACCACGCCGCCCGGTCCTGATCGGGATAGCTCGATGACCGCCTGGGGCCCACGGGGGTCTGGTGCGGGCTGGCAGAAGCGGTTCCCACCCAGCCGTAAGAATCTGATGATCGGGGCCATCGTCGTCGTATTGATCGCTCTGATCGTGCGGTCGCACGCCATCAGCAGCGCCCAACTGATCTACTTCTGCGTCCTGATCCCCTCGATCATCCTCCATGAGATCAGTCACGGAGTTGTGGCGCTTGCATTTGGCGATACGACAGCCAAGCGGGCCGGACGGCTCAATCTCAATCCGGTTCGTCACATCGACCCCGTCGGGACGATCCTGGTGCCGGCCGTGTTGTCGCTGTCCGGCGTGGGGGCGTACGGATGGGCCAAACCGGTACCCGTCAATCCGTCCAACCTGCGCAGCCCCCGAAACCACGTGGTTCTGGTGTCGCTCGTCGGCCCCCTGACCAACTTCGTGCTGGCCGCCCTGATGGGGGTGGGCTTCGTGGTCGTTGGCGGTCGGTCGCTGCTCGTCCAGGGCTACTTGATCAGCCAGCCGTCCTTCGTCCAACAGATCTTCTACCTCGCCGGATTCGCCAACATCATCCTCGGGGTGTTCAACCTCATCCCGTGCCCACCGCTCGACGGGGCGTCCGTCCTCGAGCGCCTCCTGCCATCCCGCTACCTCCCGGGCTATTGGAACCTGCAGCCGTTCCTCATGTTCCTACCGTTCATGCTAATCCTGCTCTTCCACAACGCCTGGTCTTCCTTGATCAATCAGGTGCTGCATTGGTGGCTGAGCATCCTCGGCGGTTGACCCGCCGCCCACGGCCGTCCTCGCACCCCCTCTGGCCTGCCAAGATGCCGCTCCTCCGTCGAGGTAGCGTCTGGGTCGGCGCCGGGCGGGACACCCCGTGAGCGTGCCGGAAACCACCTGTGCGAGTAGCCAGTTAGATGGCCAGATCGGCATGCTGATGGACAGGAGTGGAGTGGAGACCACCGCACCGACTACCCCCGTGCAGCGGGGGGTGGGGTCCATGCAGCTGTGGATCACCATCGGTGTTCTCGGTTCGGTAGGCATGGTCGTGTCGGGCAGTGCCATCGGCTCCAAACCCCACCCCGCCGCCGATCATTGGTGGTTCACTGTCACTACGGGCACTGGCCTGGGCGCCCACGTGGCCTTCTACGCTTCGGTCGCAGTCCTGGTGGCCGGCTGGCTCGGTGTTGGCGCCCACGCCCGCCGGGGACGCCTATCGGTGCGCACCGCCTGGGTGATCCTGGCCCTGTGGGGACTGCCGTTCTTCCTCGGGACACCGCTGTTCAGCAGGGATCTCTACAGCTACGTAGCCCAGGGACAGTTGACCCGGCACGGCCTCAATCCCTACGTGGTCGCCCCGTCGGCCCTCGGGCCCGGCAACCTGCTCTCCTCGATCGCCTCGGTATGGCGCAACACCGCCTCGCCCTACGGACCGCTGTTCGTAACGATCAGCCACCTCGGTGTTGCCGTGGCGGGCGCCTCGCTCGTCTCCCAGATCCTGGTCTTCCGGGCCGTCGAATTAGTCGGCGTGGCGCTGATGATGGTTTCGCTCCCATTGCTGGCCCGCCGCCTGGGCAACGACCCCGGGCTCGCCCTGTGGCTGGCCGTGCTCAGCCCCCTCGCCCTGTTCAGCTTCGTCTCCTCGGGCCACAATGAGGCGCTGATGCTGGGCCTCATGCTGGCCGGGATCACCCTCGGCACAGGCGGACGGCTGCGGTGGGGTGTGGCGCTATGCGCATTGGCCGCCACCATCAAGCTGCCGGCGGCTGCCGGCATCGTGTTCCTGGTTGCCGAGGAGTGCACCCGGATCGAGCGGTCGCAGCGGTGGCGCACCATCGCCGAATCGGCAGGCATCACCGTGCTGGTCGTTGCCGGCGTGACGATGGGGTCCGGGCTCGGTTGGACGTGGCTCAGTCCTGCTGCCCTCCGTGTGCCCACCGAGCTGCGGGTGCTGATCACTCCGCTGGTATCGGTCGGGACGTTCATCCACGGTGTCCTCCACGCCATCGGCCTCCCGGTCGGACTCAGCGCCTGCGTTACCGTGGTCCAGACAATCGGCGGAATAGCAGCCGTCAGCTGCATCCTGTGGATGCTCTTCCATACCCGGGCCGGCAATGGCGTGCGTGTGTGCGGCGTGACTCTGATCGTCTTCGTGATCCTCAGTCCGACCATGTGGCCCTGGTACCTGATGTGGGGGGTGGCTGTGCTGGCCGCCAGCTCCGCCCAGCGGTCCCGGGCGCTGGCCGCCGTAGCCGGGCTGGCCATGCTCCTGGTGGGACCGGGCGGCACCCCGATGTTGAACGGCGGGGCTTACTGGGTGACCGGACCAATCCTGCTGGTCCTCGTGGCCTGGTTCCTGTGGTCGGGACGGGCCGCCGCCACGCTGCAA
>JAYVYR010000148.1:0-3456 GCA_043784065.1 Acidimicrobiaceae bacterium | reverse complement strand
CCGGTGGCGAACAGTACGCCGCCATCGCCGCGACGCCGGTCGATCATGGCCGACAGATCAAATCCCCGACCTCCGAGTCCCGGTGACACCTGGGAAGGCAGCGGGGCCATCGGCGGGTAGTACTCGTAGTGGCGGCTGGTGGGGTGGGGGGAGTTGTCGCGGAATCGCGTGAAGAAGAGCTCGATACTTCGGTCGTCGAGTGGGAGGACACCCTGGTCCTCCGCCTCCACCCACCACCGGGCGATGCATTCGGTGAGCTTGTCCGGGTGGATCGCCGCTAGGTCGTGGCACTCCGAGCGGTCGACATCGAGGTGGTAGAGCTCCCACACGTCGTCGTCGAAGGGGACGCCCTTGATGTGGCGGGTGACCGCCTTCCACCCGTCCCAGATGATGGCCCGGTGCCCGAACATCTCGTAGTACTGCGCCCCTTTGGTGGTCGGGGCCTCCGGGGCATCGAACGAGTAGGCCATCGATGTCCCTGATATCGGGAGCTGGTCGAAGCCGCGGTAGACGTCGGGGGCGGTGATCCCGAGAATCTCGTAGATGGTGGGGACGATGTCGTTCACGTGGTGGAACTGATCACGTACCCCCCCAGCGTCGTGGATCCGGGAGGGCCAGTGCACGATCAGTGGCACATGGACACCGCCCTCATGGGTGTTCTGTTTGTACCACTTGAATGGGGTGTTGCCGGCCTGGGCCCAGCCCCATGGATAGTTGGCGTGACTGTGCGGCCCGCCGATGTCGTCGATCCGCTGGACGGCCTCGTCGGGTGTCTCTGGGATCATGTTGAAGTACTTCATCTCGTGCATGACGCCGAATTCACCGCCTTCCTGGCTGGCACCGTTGTCGGACAGCAGCAGGATCACGGTGTCGTCGAGCTTGCCCACGGACTCGAGGTCGTCGAGCAGCCGGCCGATCTGGGTATCGGTGTGCTCGAGGAAGGCGGCGAACGCTTCTTGGAGTCGAGCGGCCAGCTGTTGCTGACTCTTGGGAAGGGAGTCCCACGGCTCGACCCCGGGGTTACGGGGTGCCAGCTCGGTGTCGGGCGGGAGCAAGCCCATCTTGGTCTGGCGGGCGAACCACCGACGACGGGCGACGTCCCATCCGTCATCGAACGCGCCGCGCCATTTCGCCAGATAGTCGGCTGGGGCCTGGTGGGGGGCATGCATGGCGCCGAAGGCCAAGTAGGTGAAGATGGGTCGGTCCGGTCGGATGGAGACCGAATCATGGATGAAGCGGATGGCATGATCGACCAGGTCTTCACTCAGGTGGTAGCCCGCGTCGGGGGAGCCGGGGGGCTCGACGTGGTGGTTGTCGTAGACGAGGTCGGGGGAGAACTGGTCGGTCTCCCCTTCGAGGAACCCGTAGAAGCGGTCGAAGCCACGCGCCAGCGGCCATTGATCGAAGGGCCCGGCGGCCGATGCGTTCTCCATGGCGGTGAGGTGCCATTTGCCCACGGCGAACGTGGCGTAGCCCTCGTCGCGGAGCACCTCGGCCATGGTCGTGGCGTGGTTGGTGATCTGGCCGCGCATGTGCGGATAACCGCTGTCGAAGTTGGAGATGGCTCGCATGCCCACCGCGTGGTGGTTGCGGCCCGTGAGGAGGGCTGCCCGGGTGGGCGAGCACAGCGGGGTGACGTGGAAGTTCGAGTAGCGCAGACCTTCGGAGGCGAGGGCATCGATGCGGGGGGTAGTGAGTTCAGAGCCGAAGCAGCCGAAGTGGGAGAACCCGGTGTCGTCGAGGAGGATGACGATGACGTTCGGGGCATCCGGGCCCGGGTGGGGCGGCACCGGCCACGAGGGGGTCGACTCGGCCTCGGTGCGGGCGATCACACCGTCGAAGGGTTCGAACAGCTGCACGGGATCCTCGTCTCGGGGGGACGTTGCTCAACAACTGATGGCCGGGAGACGCAGGTGCGTGTCACCAATCATCTGTCAACCCGAGTGACGATAGATAGTCCGGACGACCCTGTCCACCGGTGGCCGGTCGGGGGGCGGCCGACCACCGGTGGCGGTCAATCGCGGTGGACCGATGGCAATCGCCGGCGTTCGGAGGCGAACGCCAGAGACACGAGGGCCGCGGCCAGAACCAGGGAGGTCACGCCGAGGACCCGACGGAGAGGCGAGTCGGGGTCGACGGCCACCATGCGGCCGAGGACCAGCCCCATGCCGGCGCTGACCCGGGCCACGATGCGCGCCGCAGGTACCTCCGGGGCGCCAAGGTGGCGAGTCAACGCGAAGGTGGCCGGCGTCGCCAACAGTGCGAAGAGGAGGGCGGCGGGGCGGAACGACCCGTTGGGGAACAGATGGAGCCAGTGGTAGCCGGAAGGGATAGCCAGGGCAGCCACCAGAACGAGGCCGGGTGCGGCCAACTTGGGTGCGCCCCGAACGTGCTCCGCGTTGCTGGTCCGCCCTGCCCCCTGCTGGACTCGAGGGCTCCAATCAGCCAGGACTGTCTGGTGGGCCGTCAGGAACGGTTCGGTGCGTTCGTAGCCATGCCGCACCCCGGCAGTGCCGTTGCGAGTCGCCCTACTCAATTGCTGGTCCACTTGCACCTCCGCCTTTCGCCAGATCGGGGGAATGGACATCCGGTCTTCGACCGGATGTCCACCACTCCCGCGACTCCCGGGCACCGCCAGGCCCCAGGAGGTGAATCCGCCACCCATGAGGGATAAGTATGCACCTCGGGGTCACATCTTGCAACTTGTGATCGCAACACG
Source organism: Acidimicrobiaceae bacterium (assembly GCA_043784065.1). Taxonomy (GTDB): domain Bacteria; phylum Actinomycetota; class Acidimicrobiia; order Acidimicrobiales; family RAAP-2; genus Bog-756. The sequence continues at coordinate 737 of JAYVYR010000148.1, read as the reverse complement.
TGTTGCCGCCGTGACGGGTTCCTGCGTGATTCTTGGTGAGAGTTCCGCAAACTGGGGATCCGTAGGTGTTCGACCGAGACCCGACACGCCCCTGTCCGGCGCTGCCATGCGGAAGCAAACGACGACTTGGTAACCCACCACCCTCGGGGCGGTCGAGGCCGCGAGACGATAGGGCGGCAGCCGACGAGGAGGATCCATGTCCGCACGAAGGCCCACCGGACAGCGTTTCGACATCGTCTTCGTCGGCGACGCCGCCGACCTCTCCCTGACAGTGGCGGACAACGCTGTAACGGTAGAGGATGGTTGCTCCACACGTCGGCTGGTGCTTCCCTTCGGGGCCAAACTGGCATGCGAGGTCACGTGTACTCTCCCCGCCGGCGGCAATTCGTCCGCCTAGATCAGACGGTGCCCACCAACCGGAATTTCGTCCTTCGGGTCGGACATGAGCGTACGATTCTGGTCCACCATGAGCAGCATGACTGCCACTGGCCTCGCCTGCAGCCGGCGGATGTCCCGACGTGGCTCTTCCTCTCCTCGGTCGGACGGGATGCCCACGAGTAGGAGAACCAGATCGTGGACTGGCTCGAGGCGAGACCAGAGGTGTTGCTGGCTTTCGAGCCCGGCACACTCCAGATCGCTCGGGGCGCCGAGCAGCTCGACCGGCTGTTCCGTCGCTCATCCGTCGTGGTCTGCAATCGCGGGGAGGCGGCGACGCTCACCGGCGAACACCCGGGCGC
>JAYVYR010000147.1:0-5909 GCA_043784065.1 Acidimicrobiaceae bacterium | reverse complement strand
CCCGGAGGGACCGGCAGAGCCAGCACGGACGTCATTTCGGCCAGGTTGGCGCCCTTGCCGCCGAGAAGGTCCTTCATCTCCATCGGGGGCTTGCGGTGGGAGTGGTCGAAATCGAAGACAAACGGCATGGGGAAGGGTCTCCTCGGATGGATCAGGGTCGCGGACGAGCAGCACACGCCTGTGCGCCAAGCGCCGATCCTACCGCCCGGCCATAGGCCCGCCGGACCCGTCCGACACCTCGCTGGGCATCACCTCCGGTCAGGGTGCCGACTGCTTAGAAGCTTGTGGGTAACAGGGCGTCGAGTACTCCGAATATGGCATACAGCAGCACTGCACCCAACGGGAGCACCATCCAGGGTGCCAGTCGGAACAGGAACTCGATGTCGACAGACGCCGTACCAACCCGACCAACACCACCAGAGCGATGAGTGTCAGGCAGAAGCCGACCAGAGCCAGCCACGTCACCGGTGACCTCATCGGATCGGATACGTCCGACGAGTCGGTCGTACCTCCATGGGTTGATGGTGTGGCCGGTGCCGCCGGGGTCACCAACCGGGCCACGACGACCAAGCGCTGGGCGGCATTGTACTTCGGCGTGCAAGTGGTCAAGGTCAGCTGTGAGGCCGTGGCCGGGGCACTTGCCCTTCTCCATCTGGCCCGCAGCGCCACCTTCACCAGTGAGCGCCTGTCGCACGACGGCGGCGGCAGCGAGTTGCGCCGCGAGACTGACGACCACGTCCTCGTCTATCGGATCGACGGCCCCCTGTTCTTCGCCGTTTCCCAACGGTTCCTCGAGGAGTTCGCTTCGGTGGGCGATGTGCGAGTTGTCATATTGCGGCTGGCCGATGTGCAGGGGATGGACGCTTCGGCCGCCCATGCTCTCGGCCAGATCGTCGACCACCTGGAGCGGCGTGGCATTACCGTGCTCCTGAAGGGAGCGCAGGCCGAGCACCACCGGATGCTGGAGGCGGTCGGCTCACTCGACCGGTTGGCCCATGAGCACCATGTCTTCGACGATCTGCCCGCTGCCGTGGCCCACGCCCGGCGTCACATGGACCGGTCGTTGGGCCATGACGTCGCCTGACCGGCCGCCTCCCCCTGTCTCCGCCTTGCCCGCTAGCTCAAATAGCGGCCGAGGCAGCATCCATTCGCACGCGCAGCTCGGCCAGGAGTCCCTCGATGGGTACCCGGACCTGCTCGGTAGTGTCCCGATCCCGCACGGTAACGGCGTCGTCCTCCAGCGAGTCAAAGTCCACCGTCACGCACCAAGGCGTCCCCACTTCGTCCTGGCGACGGTAGCGCTTGCCGATGGACTGGGTGGTGTCGTAATCGCACATGAAGTGGGGCTGCAGTAGCTCGAGGACCTTGCGGGCCAGAGGCTCCAGTGTCTCCTTCTTCGACAGCGGCAAGACGCCCACCTGATAGGGGGCGAGACGGGGGTGGAGCCGCAGCAGGGTGCGGGCTTCGCCGGCCACCTCGTCCTCGGTGTAGGCGGCCAGAAGGAAGGCCATCATGGTTCGCGTGGCCCCGGCGGCCGGCTCGATGACGTGGGGAACGTAGCGCTCGTTGGCCGTCTGGTCGTAGTATTCGAGCTTTTCACCTGAGGCAGCGGCATGTGCTTTGAGGTCGAAGTCTGATCGATTGGCGATCCCTTCGAGCTCGTCCCATCCCCACGGAAAGAGGAACTCGACGTCGGCGGTGGCCGACGAGTAGTGGGACAGCTCGCTCTGCTCGTGGTGGCGAAGCCGCAGCCAGCCCTCAGGAATGCCCAGTCCGAGGTACCAGCCAAAGCGCTCCTCCAACCAGTAGGCGAACCACTGATCGGCCTCGGCCGGCGGCACGAAGAACTCCATCTCCATCTGCTCGAACTCCCGGGTGCGGAAGACGAAGTTCTGGGGCGTGATCTCGTTGCGGAAGGATTTGCCGACCTGAGCGATCCCGAACGGAGGCTTCATCCGGGTGGTCTGGAGCACATTGAGGAAATTGATGAACATGCCCTGGGCTGTTTCGGGACGCAGGTAGGCGACCGCTCCATCGTCCTCGAGGGGGCCGGCGTGGGTCTTGAACATCAAGTTGAAGGCCCGGGCCTCGGTGAACTCGGTCGAGCCGCACGCCGGGCAGACACCGTCGATCTTGTCTTCACGCCAACGTTGGTGACACGACATGCAATCGACCAACGGATCGGTAAATGTGGCCAGGTGGCCCGAGGCGGCCCACACAGCTGGCGGGCTCAGAATAGCGGCATCGAGGCCCACGACGTCCGACCGGCACTGCACCATCGCTTCCCACCAGGCATGTTTTACGTTGCGAAGCAGATTGACGCCGAGGGGGCCATAGTCGTAGGTGGACCGGAAACCCCCGTAGATCTCGGCCGACTGAAAGATGAAGCCGCGGCGCTTACAGAGGCCGACCACCTTCTCCATCAGATCCGACTGCTCGGCAGGTAGGTCCATGGGTGCTTCCGACTCAGCCATAAGAGGAAATGGTACCGGTTGACCTGCGGCCCCGATCCCGGCAGGAGACGAACGAGCGGCCGGACCCGGCCAGGCGTATCGGTTCCCGGCTGGTAGAACCACTGGCGCTACTCAGCGACCCAACCAAGACTCCGCTGTTCCCTCCGCTACCGCTTCGTCCGCCACAAGGTACCTGGTCACCGCGTTGGCCATCAGCCTGCCCCGCACGGTCAGCACCGCACGCCCCGACGACCGGTCGACCAACCCGTCCAGGTCGAGATGGTCGGGTAACGCCCCAAGCGGCACTCCCGCCGCAGTACGCAGGCCGAGGGCCAGCGACTCGAATCTCTTCCCTGCGGCGTCGAGCACCTCCTCGCCGGCCACGGAGCTGGCATCAGCTTCGACCAGTGTCACGTAACGGTCTGGGGTGCGCACGTTCCAGAATCTGCGTCCGGTGGCGTGCGAGTGGGCAGCCGAACCGATGCCCCGGTACTCGCCCTGGCCCCAATAGAGATGATTGTGGCGGCACTCGTGCCCGGACTTCGCCCAGTTGGAGATCTCCTCCCACCGGTAGCCGGCAGTCGACAGCACCTCGTCGGCGTACTCGTACCGGCTTGCCTGAACGTCATCGTCGGGGTGACGGTCAGGAGTGCGGCCGAGCGGAGTGCCCGGCTCCACCGTCAGGGCGTAGGCGCTGATGTGAGGCGGCGGCGCGTCAAGGCCGAGCAGGTCGGACAGGCTGCACTCCCAGTCCTCATCCCGTTCCCCTGCCCCGCCGATGATGAGGTCGAGATTCCACGATGCGAACCCGGCGCCGGCCACGAGGCCAGCGGCGTCGACCACGTGGTCAGGCCCGTGGCGTCGACCCAGGCCTTCCAGCACATGACCGACGGTGGACTGAACGCCGAGGGAAATTCGAGTGACACCCGCAGCCAGGTAGGTGGCCAGACGATCGGCAGTCACGTCCTCGGGGTTGCACTCGACCGTGACCTCGGCGCCGGGCCGGCAAGGGATGGCGGCCAACACCTGGACGAGCTGATCGGCCGGGAGGCGGGATGGGGTACCCCCTCCGAAAAAGACGGACGTGGCCGACGGCATGCCGTCGCGCTCGACAGCCCGACGCACCTCGGTCACGCACGCCCCGACGTAGGCCTCAATCAGATGGTCCCGGTCGGTGTACGTGGCAAACGCGCAGTAGTCGCAGCGGCGGCGGCAGAACGGCACGTGGACGTAGACGCCGAACGAGGGCTCGGACCTCACGGCGTCGCCTGGTCGGTCAGGAGCGCTCCGGTGGCGGCCGCCTCTTTGGCCTCTTCCCAACGCGCCAAGGCCTCGATCCGCTCGGCTGCGTGGTCGACGATGGGACCCGGGTAGTCCGGTGTTCCATGTTCGGGGACGTAGCGGCCGACATAGACGCCATCGGGGTCGAATCGCTCGGCTTGCCGGTCCGGGCTGAACACCCGGTAGAACGGTGCGGCATCCGTTCCGGTACCTGCTACCCACTGCCAGCCGAAGTTGTTGGAGGCCAGGTCACCGTCGATCAAGAGGTCGAGAAAATGGGCGGCCCCGCGCTGCCACGCCAGATGGAGATCCTTGACCAGGAACGAGGCCACCAGCATCCTGACCCGGTTATGCATCCACCCCTCATCCCGAAGCTGGCGCATGCCGGCATCGACCAACGGGTAGCCGGTGCGGCCCTCGGCCCAAGCTTCGAACCGAGCGTCGGCGGCCGGGCCGCTGTCGTTGCGGAGGTGGGCCCCCACGGGTGAGAGTGACGCCCAGGCCGCGTCCGGCCGGTGCCACAGCACGTCAGCGTAGAACTCGCGCCAGGCCAGTTCCGAGCGGAACGTCTCCCCTGACGGGCCCGGTGGTATACGAGCCAGCACCTGTCGGGGGTGCACAGTGCCAAAGCGGAGGTGCGGCGACAGCCGCGACGTTCCTTCGAGGTCGGGCCGGTTCCGATCATCACCGTAAGTGGAGACAGGGCCGTCGAGAAAGCGTTCGACCAGATCGGCAGCCGTCCGCTCGCCGGCCGCCGGCAATTCGGCGGTGACAGAATCTGGGTCGGGTTCGAGGTCGGAGGGGACCAGATCTGAATCGCCCGATGCCCAGGTGACACCGGCGGGGACGCCGATCGGCTCGGGCCAGGCGTGGGCAGACCATCCCCGCCGGTACGGGGTGAAGACTCGGTAGGGGCCGCCCCCACCCGTCAGGACCCGGCCAGGTGCGACGGCGTAGGGGGAGCCAAGGCGAGCCAAGGTTCGACCGGCACTTGTCAGTGCGGCGGCCACACGGGCGTCGCGCCGGCGCCCGTAGGGGGCGCAGTCGCCAGTGGCGAACACCGTTGTGGCACCTACCTGAGCAGCCACGGCCGGCACCACGTCTTCAGGCCGCCCGCGGCGCAGGGTCAGTGCACCGCCGATGTCGGCATCGAGGGCGGCCAGTATCCGGGCTAGGTAAGCCCGTCGATTGGGGCCACCACTGGCCATCAGCCCGTCCTCCACCACGAAGAGGGGCACGACCGGGCGACCCAGCGATCGGGCCTCGCTTACCGCGGCCTGCAACGCCGGGTGGTCAGCCAGGCGGAGGTCGCGCCGGAACCACATCACGACGGCGGACGAGGGAGCAGGCACGTTGCGGACCGACAATCGGACTCAGGAGACCTGGCCGGCCCGGACGGACCGGAGCCGGCGGTCGAGATGGGCCTCCATCGCCTCGGTAGCGAGCGCTGTCACCTCATCGGTGGTTCCGGTCCGATGCTCAGCCAGCACGCCAGACAGTCCGCCGCCCAGCGTCCGGCGAAGCATAAGCAGACCTTGGGCTGACAGCGGCCGGCCCCGGCGACATGTCCGGCAGAGGACACCGCCCTCCACGATGTCGAATGCCACCAATTCGGCATCATCGTCCTGGCCACATGAGACGCAAACGTCGAGCACCGGCTCAGAGCCCTCGAGGGCGAGCACTTTGAGGAAGAAGGCGGGGGCCACCATCGGCGAGTTTCGCTCGGCCAGGGCGGCAATAGCCCGGACCGCCATCTCGTAGAGACGGGGATTGGCGAGGCGCTCCTGACCCACCTGGTCAACTACCTCAAGCATCGAGATCCCGGCCGACATGCGGTCGAGATCCTCGCGGACCGGTCGGAAGGTGTCGATGACTTCCACCTGGTTGATGGTGTCAAGGTCGCCCCGACCCTGCCAGCCCAGCAAGGCCACGTGGCTGAGCGGCTCGAGGCGGGACCCGAACTTGGAGGTGGTGCGCCGCACGCCCTTGGCCACTGCCCGCACCTTGCCATGATGCTCGGTCATGAGGGTGACGATCCGATCCGCCTCACCCAGGCGGATGGTACGGAGAACCACTCCACGATCGCGGAACTGGGTCATCGTTCTGAGCCGGGTACGGCAGGGCCGCCGTTCGTTTCCGCCGCACCCTCGCCAGCAGCCACCACCACGCCCTTGG
>JAYVYR010000146.1:0-3031 GCA_043784065.1 Acidimicrobiaceae bacterium | reverse complement strand
GTTCGTCGGTCCCGACACCCGTCCGATGACGGCGCGGCCAACGACGTCGGGGTCGGTTTGGAATGCATCGATGACCGCCGTCGCTTCCCACATGGCGGCGCGTCGGTCGCTTCCCGTCTGGGCAACGTGTGGCTGGGTGGCAAGCAGTGCGGTAGCGGCACGCTCGGTCGCAGCGGCTACCAGGCCACATGGGGCGGAGTCGGCCACCGTGGCCACCAGGTCGCGTGCCGATATCCGGGTTCGAGTGGCTGCCAACCGGCCGAGTCCGGTACCGAGCATCGTCGGATCGACATCGGCGAGCGCCGGGGTCAACTGGGCTCGCCCCACCACCCGGATGAGGTCTCCGGTATCGAGACCGAGGTCGGCCGTCCGCCGGCGCCAGACCGCCCGGAGTCCGTCCACCGTGCCGCCCACTAGCTTTTCCGGCCGGTCGCTGAAGAACGCCACCCGACGACGACCTGGCGACGTGCGCCCCCCGGAGCGGTGGGCGTGCTCGTCGATTGACGCCGCCCGTTGCGAAAAGATCCGGCACAGCACCGGATCTACTCCGTCCACCTCCCACCGACCCTGCGGGCTCTGCCGCCAGGCCACCCCGGCAGCCCTGCTCAGGTGGTGGCGGAGCGAGGCACCGTAGATGGCCTCGGTCGCCCGACGGTGGAGGAACAGCCGGCGGCTGTCGATCGACGACCACGTGCCGTCGACGCCTTGGGCCACGTTGGCCGCCACCAGATGGGTATGGAGATGGGGATCGAGGGCTCGGCTGGTGCGATGGACGAATCCGGCGGCCACAACGCCGGTGGTAGCGAGATGGTGCACCTCACCGGATCGCACCCGGCGTACCCCGTGCCCGTTGCGCTCGAGGTAGCCGACGGCGTCAGCTACCGCCTCTCGGTGCGCGGTGCCAACGGCTGCACCGAGTTCGGCCGGGGCCAGGAGGTGGAGAACGCTCACCGATTTCGGCGCGCAGAACGTGAGATCGAACCCAGACACCGGACGGTCGCCCCGCGGCGAGCGGAGCCCGCTGCCGCTGACCGGATCCCGCCCGGCCAACACTTCAGTGAAGCCAGTCGTTTCGACCGGACCGATGAGACCGAGGCTGGCACTCCCTCGCCCCGCCCACCGACCTGGCGACTCGCCGGCCACCAGCGTCTCCTCGGCCCGGCCCGGAACCAGATCCCGGACGTAGTAGTCGACGCCCGGCCCCCGTACGACATGCATCCTCAGCACCGAGCACCGGGCATGGCCTCACCTCCCGACGCCACACTACCTCTTAGTACATCTTCATGTCATTTCATTGCATTTCACTACCGATAGCGGGCGAGCATTCGACGGGCCGCTTCGGGGGCGAGTGCCCTGTCCTCCGGCGGCTCGACCACGTCAGCATCAGGCCCAAGACGGAGCAGCAGCCGCTCGAGCCAAGCATCACCGCCGACGAACACCTCCCAGACCGGTCCGTCGCGCTCCTCCACGGCCTGTGCCGAGGGGATGGTCTCGAGCAGCCAGGCCATTGAAGGGTCGATAGCGATCCGCACCCGTCGGCTGTCGGGGCCAGGGACGAACGCGCCCAGCGGCCCTCGACCATGGGCATCGCCGGCGGCATCATCGGTGATTGGCTCGGCCAGAACTTCGGGCAGTGCCGGTCCGGCTGGGTTAGCCGCACCGATCCGGTCCACCCGAAAGCGACGGAAGCCGTCGGCCACGTCGCACCAGGCATCTACATACCAATGGCCCTCCGAAGCGAAGAGGCGACGGGGGGTGATCGTGCGGTCCCCCGTCTGGTCGGTCGATGCCGTGTAGTACGAGATGGCCAGGCGCTCGCCCGACTCCAGGGCGTCCCGCACAGCATCGAGCAGGTCGGGGGCGTCCAGTTCGACGTCGATGGCGCCCTGACCAAGGGCCCGATCCAGTTTGACCAGAGCACGCGACAGCGCACCGTCTTCGTCGCTGCCCGGCACGGCCATCAGCGCGCGGGCCGATGCTGCCAAGGCGAGACCTTCGCGGGGGCTGAGGCGACGGGGCCGGGCCAGTGACGTGCCCACCCGGGTGGAGACGGCCTCGTCGGTTACCAGGATCTCCAGCAGCTGGTCAGGGGAGTAGGGCGGCACGCCGCAACAGGCCGCCATCTCGAGCTCAGCCACCAGGGCATTGGGAGTCAGGTCGAAGCGGGCGGCGACCTCGTCGATCGGAGCCTCCCCCTCTTGGGCCAGCCAGGCCAGGATGGCCAGCAGGCGGCGGAGGCGGGCGGCGGTATCCAATGAGGCGCTCATCAAACCGACCTCCCAGAGCTGGCAAAGGCCTCGAGTCGAGCCACGACCGCGGCACGGACCTCGTCCGGCCGCAGCACTTCAGCGTGGTCGAGAAAGTCGAGTGCCCAGGTGATGAGCGCCTCGACATCGGTGACCACCAGGCGGACAACCACCCCGCCGCCATCGGTGCGCTCGACCACGGCATCGGGCCCCAATTCGGTGACCACCCGGGAGGCCTCAGACGGGTCGACCGCTACGTCGACCTCGACGGCGTCACCCGAGCCGAAGTGCCATGGGTCGCGGTCGAAGGCGGCGTCGATGTCGAATCCATCGGGCAGCTCCGACGATCCCGGGGCTCCGACCACTGGCAGCCCGTCGATCCGGTCGACGCGGAAGGTTCGGGCTTCAGCGCGGTCGCGATCGCGTCCCACCACATACCAGTGGCCGCCCCGGAAACGGATCCCGGCCGCATCGACCGCACGGGGCTCACCCCGATAGGAGAAGCTCACGGCAGCCCCGGACCGTGCGGCATCGAACAGCACTGGCAAAGCGGGTAGACCATCCACCAGCGGCAGGTCGACAAGTGGCAACGGGGCGCCGCGCCGGGGCCACCGGCCTCCCATTCCCAACTTGGACAGTGCCTCCCTCCCGATAGGCTCCCCGAGGTGGACACCGGCCACCGCCAAGTTCAACGCAGCCTGCTCATCGGGCTCGAGTTCGAGGTCGGGCAGGTAGTAGGCATCGGGATCGACCCGGTAGCCGATCTGCTCCTCAGCGTCGATAGC
>JAYVYR010000145.1:0-6246 GCA_043784065.1 Acidimicrobiaceae bacterium | reverse complement strand
GCCTCCCAACCGAAGAGCGCGGTGTAGAAGGCACGGCTCCCCTCCACGTCGGAGGTCCAGAGGTCGGCCCAGCAGGGTGCCCCTACCGAGAATCGATCGACGTTAGGCATGTGCCCTCCTCTGTGTTGCGTGGATCCCACCGCTGGGACCGATGCTAGCTAGGGACCCGTTGGCGCGCCCGGGGTGGGTGGCGCCGTCATCGCCGCCGGCCATGGGCCGGTCTGCAACGTGGTCGAGCACCGACGATCCGGGGAGCGACGGCGGGTTTCCGGGCAGTCGGACTGCCACGTTCGCGCCCGGGGCGTTAGCGTGGCGACCCGGGGCGCCTTATCGGGCGGCCGACGCCCGAGGGGAGCAACGCGTGACCGACACGCTTGAGGACACGAACGACACCGACGACCAGTTGGGCGAACTCCGCACCTGGCTGGCCGACAACTGGGACCCCGACCTGACCGTGGCCCAGTGGTGGGAGCTTCTCGGTATCTCGGGTTGGGGGGCTCCCACCCTGCCCGTGGGATCCTTCGGGCGGGGCGTGGCTCGACCCGTCGGCGTCCAGATCGCCAACGAGATCACAGCCGCGGGTGCCGTCGGAGCCCCCTACGGCCTCGGACTGCTGCTGGCCGCGCCGACCATCGCCGACCACGGCACAGCTGAGCAGATCGACACCCTGGTTCGCGACATCGTCACCGGGCAGACTGCTTGGTGCCAGCTGTTCAGCGAACCGGGCGCCGGATCTGACCTCGCCGGGCTTACCGCCAAGGCAGAGCTGGACGGCGATGAGTGGATCGTCAACGGCCAGAAGGTCTGGACATCACTGGGCCAGTCCGCCGACTACGGGATGCTAATCGCGCGCACGGCGCCCGAAGCCCCCAAACACCAGGGGATCTCCTACTTTGCTCTCGACATGCACCAACCCGGCGTCGAGGTGCGCCCGCTGCGCGAACTGACAGGGCACGCCATGTTCAACGAGACATTCATGACGGATGCACGCGTGCCGATCGACCGGCTGGTCGGCGGGCTCAACCGAGGGTGGGCGGTGGCCAACACCACTCTCGGTTACGAGCGTGCCGGACTCGGAACCGGCGGCGGCAGTCGGGGCACGATCGTGATGCCGGGCACGATCGCCGGCAACCTGGACAAGCGGGTCGGCGCCTTCGCTCCGGCAACCGGTGGCCGCCCGCACCACAAGGACGCTGATCGCTCACGCGACCACTCCTCCCGGCGCGACGATCTTCTGACCGGGCTGGCCCGGGGCAACGGGTCGATCGACGATCCTCTCATCCGCCAGGATCTGGTCCGTCTCTACACCCTGAACGAACTCGGCAGACTGAACTCGGAGCGCCTCAAGGCGACCCGGGCCGGAGGTGGAGACATCCCAGGGATGGCCAACATCGCCAAGCTTTCAATGAGCACCGTCATGCGCCTGACCCGCGATCTCGGCCTACGGATCGTGGGTGCCCAGGGCATGCTCCACGCCTACGAGTTGAAGGACCAGGCAACGCTCAACGAGGCGACAGGCAACCCGTTCCTTCCCGGCGTGACGGGCACGGCGCTGTATGCCCAGGCACCCTCCATCTACGGGGGAACCGACCAGATCCAGCGCAACATCATCGGCGAACGGGTGTTGGGCCTGCCCAAGGAGCCGGGAAATGACAAGGACAAACCATTCTCGCAACTGCTGAAGAACGGGTGACCTCAAGGCGGACGGCCGGCGTCGGTACGCTCGAACCATGACGAGCCTCGGGAACCGGTCGACCCACTGGAACGACCGGTACCGAACGGTCGGTGCGGATCAGATGAGCTGGTTCGAGGCCGAGCCGACACTGTCGCTCGAGCTCCTCGACCTGGCCGGCGTGACGGCGGCCGCCTCGGTCATCGACGTCGGCGGCGGTGCGTCGCGGTTGGCCGGAGCGCTCGTGGCCCGTGGACATGCCGACGTCACCGTCCTCGATCTCTCGACCGAAGCCCTGGACAGGGCACGTGCCGGACTGTCGCACCCGGATTCCGTCCACTGGGTCGTCGCCGACCTGCTGACGTGGTCACCGACATTCCACTACGACGTTTGGCACGACCGCGCGGTGTTCCACTTTCTCGTCGACCCCCACGACCGTGCGGCCTACCGGGCCGTCATGCGCCGAGCCCTCGCGCCGGGCGGCACGATCGTCGTTGCCACCTTTGCCGAGGACGGGCCGACGATGTGCTCGGGCCTGCCCGTGCGGCGCTACTCGCCCGACGAGTTGCTCGACGAACTCGGGCCGGGGTTCACGCCGGCCGCCACTGGGCGCCACGACCACACGACGCCAGCAGGTGGCGTCCAGCACTTCGCCTGGGTCGTACTCAAGGCGGAACCGTCGTAGCCGCCTGTGCGTCGAATCGCTCGGCGCAGCCCAGGCCGCAGAACCAGTAGTCGACCCCTCCACGCGACCGGTGGGCGGCCGCCAGGTCCGGGTCGACCGTCATGGCGCACATCGGGTCGATGACAGCGTCGGCGCGGACGTCGACCGTCGTCGTCGGTTCCGGTCCCTTGCCGCCGAACCGGTCGGGGTCGGCGACGAAGCGCTGGTGGCAGCGGTCAGCGCAGAAGTAGACCGTGGTGCCGTTGCGCTCGACCCGGGCCGGGGCGTCCGCCGTACGCACCTGCATGCCGCACACCGGGTCGATGGCATAGCCCACACCCCCGCCGAAGCGCTGCTTGTTGCGGGCCAACCACCACACCACGCCAGCCATGCTCAGGAACACGATGTTGAGGAAGGTCGTGTAGTTCCACTCGAAGTGGGCCGGCTTGATGCCGACGGCATGGTTGACGGGCACGGCCCCGAAGGCCCGGAAGATGAGCTCGGTAGCTAGCCCGGCGACGACCATCAGCACGTAGAAGAGCCCGACGCGTCGGACGGTGAGCTTCCAACCGTAGAACTTCCGGTAGATGAGGATCAGTGGCATGGCGATCAGGTCGGCGAAGATGAAGGCGATCACCCCGCCGAAGCTGATCCCCCCACCCCACAGCGCGGCGGCCAGTGGCACGTTCCCGATGGAGCACACCCAGCTGAGGACGGCGATCATCGGGCCGACCATGGCGTTCTCGAGCGTCGTCCAGAACCCGTGGCCCTGGAGGAAGAGGGCGTTCCAAACGTGGGTCGGGACGAGCACGGCCAGGAGGCCGGCCACGGTGTATCCGATCACCAGCTCGGTAGGCAGCATGGTCACGTCGGCGACCGCGTAGCTCGATGCGTCCGACCAGGCGGCGCCCGAGCGCAGCTTGATGCCCCACGGCTCAGACTCCAGCCTCTCCTGACGGGACTCGGAAACGCCGACCATGGCTGCGTGGTCATGGCCGCCGTCGCCACCACCTCCCAGGCGCTTACGAGCCGCCTTCAGGAGTACCGGCGTGAACACCATCCCGCCGGAGAGGGCCAACAGCACGATCATGATCGGACCGCCGACGAATTCCGCAAGAGCGAACTGCCAACCGAGAAGGACCAGCATCACCAGGCCGAGCTCCACCACCAGATTGGTCGAAGCGATCATGAATACCATCGAGCTGACGAAGTCGGCGCCTTTGACGAACAGTGACTTCGACATGGCCGATGCCGCGTAGGAGCACGACGACGAGACCATGCCGTAGCCCGAGGCCCTGGCCACAGCCGCCGGACGGTGGTCGCCGAGTTTGGCCCGCATCTGGTCCTTCGACACGAAGGCCTGCACGGCGCCGGACAAGGTGAAGCCGAGCACGAGTGCCCACAGCGTCTCCCAAAACATGAAGAGGCCTTCGCGGAGGCCACGGCCGACATCGACCAGAATGTTGGCCATGCCGAGTAGCGAAGTCACGATTTGACCAACCGGGCGATGGCCGATGCCGCCTCGGCCAGCATGGTCTCTTTCTCCTCGCCCCCCGCCTCGACGGCATCAGCTACACAATGGGCCAGGTGGTCGTCCAGCAGAGCGAGCGCTACGCCCTGGATGGCGCGGGTTGCAGCAGAAATCTGGTCGAGTACCTCGATGCAGTACCGGTCACCTTCAACCATGCCCGAGATCCCCCGGACCTGTCCTTCTATGCGCCGCAACCGCTTGAGCACATCGACCGCATCGGCTGCGTATCCCGGCGTATCCCGGCGTATCCCGGCGTATCCATCGAGTGCACCTCGCTCGTTTACCAATACCCCCATAGGGTATCACTCAGTCCCCGCATAGCGACCGGAACATAAAGGTCAGCTCACGTGGAACGGGGCAAACGTCCTGTCGGCGTAGTGCCAGGGGACATCACCGAGCAGCTTGTAGTCCCCCGCCTGAAGGGCGACAGTCGTCAAACTGCCCGACCTGGGGGGGACGCAGTCGCCCGTTCCCAATCCGCAGGATATCGACGCCTCCCCCAGCCTGACGGACTCGTCCACCTTGCCGTCCGTGTCCACCAGGCGTGTACCCGGGCCGTCGGCCGGCATCGGCATGATCAGCAGTTCGTAGATGAGCGCACCAACGTTGGTGGCCACCGATGTCACCTTGCCGCCCTCAACAGATCCAGTGGCGAGGCTGAGGCGGACCATCCCACCCTGGCCAGTCATCATCATCCCGACGGTGAGCGAACTCCTCCTCATCGATCTCGCCGTGGGCGTACCTGGGCCGCAAGGTCACTTCGGCCCGGTATGTTCCGTCACCTCCGGCCTACCGGGAGCCCGTCCCGCTCCGCCGGTGGACCAGGAAGATGACCGAGATCGCCACCGACACCCAGAACGGGAGCATCACGACGACGACGACCATGACCATCCCCGCAGCACGAGCCGTGGTCATGCCATCCCCGTATCATGCGACTACCTGCTCATTCACCACGGTCCAACCCGCTCCTGGAAGGTAATCGGGCCGTTGTGCGCTGCAGTGCCGGGTCATCCGGCCGGCCGGTAGCTGCAGTTCGGGTCCTCCGCCATCGGGTCGCCGGTAGCGGCAAAAGCCTGCGAGCGGGAGCCGCCACAGGATTGTCGGAACTCGCAGCGCCCGCACTTGCCGCCTAACCGGTCTCGGTCCCTCAGCGCTCGAAGCACGGGCGAGTTCCGGTAGATCGCGGTCAGGGGGCGATCCCGGACGTTCCCCACCGGCAGGGGGAGGAATCCGCTCGGGAACACGTCGCCGACGTGCGAGACGAACACCACCCCGCTCCCGTCACCGACGGCCAACGGGGCCCGACGGCTTCGCGTGGGGTCGTTCCCGTGAACCGGTCGGTACGGAGACAGACCCGCCGTTTCATCGAGGACGGCCATCAGACGGTCGTGGAGCCGGTAGTACAGCGGACCCCGCTCGCCGGCCGGGTTGGCAGGGCCGGCCACGGCGCGCTGGTGAAGAACCCGCCTGAACTGCGGGGCCTCGGTGGTCTTGAGGGCCATGGAGGCCGAGGCGTCGGCCAGCAGGTGGAGGACATCCTCGATCTCATCGGGCCCCAACGCCCCGAGTTGGCGTCCCCGTCCGGTGGAGACCAGAAAGAAGACACTCCACAGTCCGGCTCCCAGCTCGCGGACGAGACGGGCCATTTCGGGAAGGGTGTCGACCGTGGCGGCGGTGATGGTCGAATTGACTTGGAGTCGGAGGCCGACCCGACGCGCCGCCCGACACGCATCAACGGTCAGCTCGAACGAGCCCGGGACCCCGCGGAATGCGTCGTGGGTGTCGGCATCGGGAGCATCGAGGGAGAAGGACACGGCCCCAGCGCCGGCGGCGCGGACGGCCACCAGGTTCGCCTCGGTGGCAAGCGGGGTGCCGGAGGGAGACACGGCCATGGCCAAGCCGGAGGCCGATCCGTGAGCGATGAGCCCGGTGAGATCGGCCCGTTTGAACGGGTCGCCGCCGGTGAGCACCACGATCGGCCGGGGCGAGCCGGTGCCCGCAAGGTCGTCGAGGACTCCGGTCACCTCAGCCGTGGTCAGTTCGAGCGGATCAGGCTCCGACTGGGCCTCGGCCCGGCAGTGGGAGCAGGCCAGATCACAGGCCCGGGTGGTCTCGAACAGGACCAGAAAGGGCCGCTCGTCGAGGTCGTAGTGGAGGTGCCGCACTTCGGGCACCTCCAGTCGTGCATTGACCGGACGAAACCGGCGGACGGCGGGAAGGTCGACCAAGGTCATGGCTCCCACGATGCCCGGTTGACCGACGATGCACCGGCTGCTGGCTCGTACCCCATGGGAGGTCCTCTCTACTGACCCTCCCACCCTGTCGCCCAGGGCGGCCCCGGCCTAGGGCCAAATGTCACACAGGGTGAGCATGCGTCCA
>JAYVYR010000144.1:0-5361 GCA_043784065.1 Acidimicrobiaceae bacterium | reverse complement strand
GACCGGACGATTGGGCACAGCACCACGAACTCGTCGCCGCTGAACCGGCTGACCACATCGCTTTTGCGGGCCGCGGTCTTGAAACGTCTGGCTAGTTCGAGCAACAGCTCGTCGCCACTGGCGTGGCCGAAGGAGTCGTTGACGAGCTTGAAGCGGTCGAGATCGATGAAGAGGACGGCCAGGTTGGAGTCGCTCTGCATGGACATCAGGAGCTCGCGCTCAAGTTCATCGTTGAAGAACGACCGGTTGCCGAGCCCGGTGAGGGAGTCGTGGTAGGCGAGCCAGTGCAACTGGGCTTCTGCTGCCCGCCGGTCGGTCACGTCGGTAAATGAACAGACAACCATGGGGGGGTCGGTCCGACTGGCTCCTGACAGGAGGCGGGAACTCATGGACAGCCACTGGCGCTTGCCGTGCTCGTCGGTGACCCCGATGATGACGCCCTCCTCTGACTCCCCGGTGGCGAGGGTCTTGACGTGAGGAAACATCATCGGTGTGAGCGGGAATCCATCGGTCGACGTGGCGATCGACGTTCCGGTGAACAGCCGGTGGCCGTCACCCTCGGTAAGTCGGCGGCCGAGGATGGTTGTGGCGGCCTGATTATTGGCGCTCATCTTGCCGGTTTCGTCGAAGAGGATGATGCCTTCACTGAGCGATGCGACGACGGCTTCATATCGCTCTTCGGCCGCCCGACGACCGGCCTCGGCCTGGCGGGCATCGGTGAGTTCGGTGCACACGACCACCCAGCCGGATGGCTGGAGCTCATCGTCGATGAGGGGATCGATCGACACCATGACATCGACCGAAGATCCGTCTTTGCGGTGATGGCTGTGCTGCCCACGCTCCAGGATGGCCGCACTGTCGGTCCGGTTGGCCGAGACCACCGTCCCGATGGAAAGTCCGCTCACCTCACCCTCGGACCAGCCATAGATGTGCTGGGCGGCCTCGTTCCACGATTCGATCCGGCCCTCGGCATCAATACCGATGATGGCGTCCGATACATGTGCCACCAGGCTGGCCCGGTAGCGTGCCGCCGCCTCTGCCGCCAGCCGTTCGGAAATGTCGCGGGCGATCACCTGGAACGCCGGCTCGCCGTTCCACGTCGTACGGACGCTGGTGAGCTCCATGATCTTGGACGTGCCATCGGCCGAATTGATGCGCGCCTCTCCGTGTTCGAAGAATTGACCCACTTCGGTCAGTTGCGCCAGGCGCTCGACCATCCCGGGGATGTCTGCCGCATCTACGATGTCTGTGACTGGGCGCCCGTAATTCTCCGCGACGATGCGGGAGTATTCGTCGTCTGACGATCCGGAGAAGATGAGCCGTGCCGCTGCGCGGTTGCCATAGACGAGTCGTCCGTTCTGGTGTACGGCCACCACGTCGGGGGTCACATCGGTCAGCAGCTGGTAACGACTCACGAGATCGCCGAGCTCGTGTTCGAACTTCTGCTGTGCCGTCACGTCGATGACCACACCGGTGTACGTGTGTCCGGAGGCGAACCCAGGACTACGGCCAGGCCCGGTGGGGAGCTCGGTCGGGGACGCCCGGACCACCACGTTGTGGACGTTTCCGTCCGGGCAGGTCACGGACAGATGGAGTTCGAAGTTCGATGGTGGCACGCCCGCGCGCAAGGGAGCCAGGATTGGCTGGAGGAGCAGGTCAGCGAGGGTGCGCCTAGCGAACGGTGGATTCCCTGGGGTACCGCACTCCGTGGAGGACTGGACGATCGGTCCGACGGGGGGTGGGGGCCCGATGGGCAGGTGTTCGTCGACCGCTGGCTTCGTATCGGCCCCATGCACGGAGAACCCAGGGGTGTCTGGCTCATAACCGAAGAGCTCCTCGATTGGCGTGGACCACGAAACCGAACCGGTGGAGTTGTCATGCACCCAGACAACGGTGCTAGGGCCGGCCCCTTTGAGGTCGATCTCCTGGGACAACTCAAAGGACCGGTCACCGAGGACCGAGGTTGTCAGTTCAACGCGATCGAATGTGGCCCGATTGCGCTCGAACTCCTTTGCGGTTGCCATAGGCCTGAAACATCGGCCTCAAATGCAAAGACCTTGAGTGCTCGGTCAGGCCGAGGCTCAGCTACTGCTCCGCAGGCTCGCCCAGTACGATGACCGAATTGAATCCGCCCATGCCGATGGACGACTTCACCATCGGGCCGGGCAAGCGTGGCGTGAGTCCGTTGAGGAGCCGCGGGTGGCCATGGGCCACTTGTCGGGGAGCCGGAATGAATCCGGTCTGGAAGGCGTAGATTGTCGCCAAGATCTCTACGGCGGAGGCGGCGGCTTGGCAGTGGCCGGTAAGTGGCTTGACGGAGAAGATCCCGTGAGCTTCAGGGAAGAGTTCATCGAGAACGCGCGCCTCAGCTGCGTCGCACTGGGCCGTTCCAGGTCCGTGCGCATTGACGTAGGCGATGTCGGCGGGCTCTAGCCCGGAGATGCGCACCGCGTCGCGGAAGCAGCGGAACAGGTCCTCGAGGTCGGGGGCCATCGCCACCGCGTTGTACGCGTCCATCGACATCGACCCTCCGAGCATCGTGGCGTGTGCACCGTCGGATCGATTCGACAGGACCATGGCCACGGCTGCTTCACCCCCCACAAATCCGCGGCTGCCCTCTTGGAAGGGACGGCACGCTTCGAATGGCGGTGAGTCAATTACGGCGACTCCGACATCGGCAAAGCCACGAAGGTTCTGCGGGTGGCCGGACAAGTCGGTGGCCAGGAGGATCACATCCGAAGCAATGCCGCTGTCGATCCACGACTTGGCCGTGATCATGCCGGCGTTACCGGAGGCGCACATGGCCGATACGGACATTGCCGGGCCGTGGAAATCGTTCTCCTTCATCATCATGGAGATCACGGTGGACGGCATCATGTTGACCCATCGGCGGGCACGAACACGGGGCTCACCCGAAGCATAGAATTCACTCCACATGTCGACATCGCCAAGCACCAGACTGTGGACGACGCCCACCATCGGCCCAGGCTTCCACCCGCGTTCCGTGGCATCGGCGATGGCCTCTCGTGCCGCGAAACGCAGCGCCTGCATGAACCGGCTCGTCCCGTCACGGCGGTCGCCCTCGTCGGTGATGCGTGACAGATACGCGACGCCACCGTCAACGTAGTCATCGAGTCCTTCGGTGCGCTTGACCGCGCTCTCGCCGAGAAGGAATCCGTCCCATGTGTGCTTGGTGCCCCAGCCGTATCCGGTGACGGCGCCGACGCCGGTGATGTTGATCTTGGTGGCCTGCTGGGCGCGGTGTTCCGATGAGGACCGGTGGACTACTTCGGACATCTGGCCTCCTCGGTGTGGCGGGATCGAGGTGATCCTGCGGCGGGACTAGCCGTGCATTTCGCATCGGCTGACTGTCGGTTCAAGAGTATTGCCCAGCCTGTGAAGCGGCACAATGGGCAATCTCGGATACGGGCAGTGCGGTAGCTAAGCGAATGAAGTGTCGGGGACGTCAACACCGCTTCGACCGGCATGTGCCAGCTCTTCATGTCAAGCGAAGGAGGGCGATGTACTCCGCTACCCGCCGAGCCGGTCGAGCACCCGCCCGGCCTCGGCGATGATCCGGCTGATCAGGTCCTCGACGGTAGGCAGTTCGGCGATCTCTCCTACGACTTGACCGGTCGGCAGGACGCCGACGTCGGTGCGGCCGTCGACAAGCCCCGCTTTGGTCATCATCGGGGCGTTGGCAGCCATGACGACCTGTGGCCACGACAGCTCGTTGCCTTTCTTCATAGCGTTGCCTTCCTTCAAAAGGGCCAGCATCGTGGTGTCGGTTTCCTTGCGGAACGCATGGGCATTGGCCATGGCACGCGGCAGCGCCCGCAGCCAGCCCGACTTCTCGAGGTGGTCGACCAGGTCGGTGCGGATGACCCGTTGTGGCGCACCGTCCACCGCGGTCGATACCACCGTCCCTGTCACCGGAGTCTGCAGGTAGACCTGCTTCACCTCGTCGGGCACCCGGCTCTCTTGGGTGAGGAGGAAGCGGGTCCCCATGGCGATGGCCGAAGCCCCGTAGGCAAGTGCAGCCACCAGGCCCCTCCCGTCGAAGAATCCTCCGGCTGCAACCACGACCACCTTGTCGCCCACCGCGTCGACCACGGCCGGGGTCAGCAGCGATGTGGGGACGGTGCCGGTATGGCCACCGCCTTCGCCACCTTGGGCGATGACCGCGTCGACACCCCACTCAGCCACTTTTTCGGCATGACGGCGAGCCCCGATGGTCGGCATGACCACCAGCCCGGCTTTCCGGCACCGGTCGACCAGTGCCGGATTCGGCGCTTGGGCGAAGCTGGCCACCCGCACTCCGTTCTCGATCATGAGGTCGACCCGGTCGCCGACGTCGGCGACATCGGTGCGCATGTTGATGCCGAAGGGCTTGTCGGTGCGAGCTCGCACATCTGCGATAGCGGCCACCAACTCGTCGTAGGTCATGGTCGCGGATGCCAGGATTCCGAGGCCTCCGGCCTCGGCGGTGGCGGCGACGAGCCGAGGCCCGGCCACCCAGCCCATGCCGGTCTGAACGATGGGATACCGAACCCCGACCAGGTCGCAGAACGCTGTGTGCAATGCCGGATGGCTCATGTCTTCACCTCGCGGTCGCGCAGTCGCCTCGGGTCGAGCACGGTGCGGAGCAGTTCGAGCTCCTCGGGTGTCGGGTCGCGGGTGAAGGGCACATCATCAGGGACGACCAATTCGAACCCGGTGGCTTCGACGACTTGGTCGACGGTCCCCCCTGGGTGCACTGAAGCAAGGCGCATGGCGTGGTCAGGGGTGGCGAAGTCGAACACGCCGAGGTTGGACACCACGAACCGGATCTCGTGAAACTTGCTGGCAGAAGGACCGGCCGCCTCAGCTCGGGCATATCCCACACCGGACACCACGTCGACCTGCTCCACGAACGAACGGGTCGAATGGTTGGGAACCCAATAGCTCGTCGTGTGGTTGACGGTATTGCCCGGCGCACCGCGCACGCCCACCAATTGCGCCTTGGGTTGCGCCCACGAGCCGATGGCACTGATGTTCTGGTTGCCGGACCGGTCAATCTGGGACGCCATCATGATCAGATTGCGTCGGCCTGACCACACCACGTCGAACACGCGTCGGTAGGGCATGTGCGACTCGAGAACCAAGGACGACGGGTCAGCGCCCAGCGGGGGCGCGCCGTCGACCAGGGCGGCGTCGCCGTCGGTCAGGACAAGGTCAGGGGCGAAGGTGAGCCGGGCCAGTCTGGCCCCGAGTGCGGGGGCGGTCCCGAAGGCGCTGGCCATGACCTCGCCGTCGCCGCGGAAGACTTCGGCGCAGGCCACTGCGCAGTATTCGGCCCGGGTGACCCCGGTGTCCATTGTG
>JAYVYR010000143.1:0-5402 GCA_043784065.1 Acidimicrobiaceae bacterium | reverse complement strand
CGCCGGGCGAGGCCGGGGGTGACATCGGCTATCTGCCTCAGCGGCGGAGCTTCGACCCGAGCATCCGGGTGCGGGGTATCGACGTGGTGCGGCTCGGGGTCGACGGCGACAAGTGGGGAGTGCCCCTGCCTTGGGGGGCGACTCGACGAGCCCGAGATGCCCGGGTTGAGGAGGTGATCGATCTGGTCGGGGCCAGTGCCTACGCCGGCCGGCCGATCGGTGAGGTGTCGGGAGGCGAGCAGCAGCGCCTGCTGATCGCCCAGGCGCTGGTGCGCAAGCCCCGCCTGCTGCTCCTCGACGAGCCACTCGACAGCCTGGATCTGCTCAACCAGGCTGCAGTGGCGGCGTTGATCGCCGAAATCTGCGAGCAGTTCGGGATCACGGTGCTGATCGTGGCCCACGACGTGAATCCCATCGCCTCCGCCCTCGACGGCGTGGTCTACGTGGCCCGGGGCCGGGCGGTAAGTGGGACTCCGGAGGAGGTCATCACCACCGAGACCTTGAGCGATCTCTATGGCACAACCATCGAGGTCCTCACCACGAGCGACGGCCGGCGGGTGGTGGTCGGCCAGCCCGATGCCTCCTCACACCACGCCGGCCATCACGGCCCGCACGACCACGGCCCCCACGCAGGTCACGACCACACGATCGACGGGTGTTGATGACGACCCTCTTCCTTCGCGCTGCCGTTCTGTCCGGTCCGACCTTCAACCCGATCGATGATGTACGCCGGATGCTGGCCCTCCACTTCATGGTGAATGCCTTCCGGGCAGGAGCGGTGGCAGCCGTGCTCGGTGCTGTCATCGGCTGGTTCATGGTGCTGCGTCGCCAGAGCTTCGTCGGCCACACGCTGGCCGTGGTCTCGTTTCCGGGGGCGGCCGCCGCCACCTGGCTCGGAGTGAGCACCACGACCGGATACTTTGCCGGGAGCATCGCCGCCGCCCTGGTCATCGCGCTTGTGCCCCGCACGCCGATCGGTCGAGCCGGCGGCCAGGAGTCAGCGGTCATCGGTACCGTGCAGGCCTTCGCCCTGGCTGCGGGGGCCCTGTTCGTGAGCCTCTACGGCGGGTTTCTCGACAGCGTGACCGGACTGCTGTTCGGCTCATTCCTCGGCGTGTCCGATGGGCAGGTGGTGGCACTGGTGGTGGTGGCGGCAGCGGTCCTCTTCGTCATGGTCGTGCTTGCTCGACCTCTCTTCTTCGCCACGGTCGACCGCGATGTGGCCACAGCCCGGGGGGTGCCGGAACGGGGGCTGTCGGTGGTATTCCTGGTCGTGCTCGGTTGCACCGCCGCCGAGGTGAGCCAGATCACCGGCGCCCTGTTGGTCTTCGCCCTACTGGTGATGCCGGCTGCGGCGGCACAGCAGTTGACCGCCCGTCCGGCGTTGGGCCTCTGCCTATCCGTGGCGCTTGGTCTGGTCGTGGTGTGGTCGGCCCTCGGCGTGGCCTTCTACTCGACGTGGCCGGTGGGGTTCTTCGTGTCGTCCTTCGGATTCGCCGTCTACCTGGCCGCGGCGGGCTTGCGCCTGATCGCCAGTCGCCAGTCTCGAACGTTCCGTGCGGGTAGACCCCCCGAGATTCCAACATTGGCGACCGCATGACGGGCACGTTCTTCATCCTGGCCCACCCATTTCTCACCTTGGCGTTCGGCGCCGGCACGGCCATCGCACTGATGACAGGCCTGGTCGGCTACCCACTCGTGCTTCGGGGCCAGGTGTTCGCTGCCGATGCCCTATCGCACGTGGCCTTCACCGGCGCCCTGGCGGCCCTGGCCTTCGGTGTCGACCTTCGGCTCGGCCTGTACGGGGGGTGCATCGCCTTCGCCCTGCTGCTGGCCGCCCTCGGGGGGCGCACCAGGACCGACGACACGGTGATCGGATCGGTGTTCGCCTGGATACTCGGGCTCGGTGCTCTCTTCCTCAGCCTATTCACCACCTCGTCGTCTGGTGTAGGTGGACCAGGCGGGACGAGCGGGGTGAACATCCTGTTCGGATCCATCCTCGGGTTGTCCGGAGCACAGGCCCGGGTCGACGTCATCGTGTCGTTGATGGTGGCCGCCGCAGTGGTGGCGATCGCTCGTCCACTGGTGTTCATCAGTCTCGACCCGGCCGTGGCCCAGTCACGCGGGGTGCCGGTGCGGGCACTGTCCACAGGATTCTTCGTGCTCCTCGGGATGACGGCCGGAGTGGCAACCCAGGCCGTCGGGGCACTGCTGCTGCTGGGCCTCCTGGCCGCACCGGCCGGGGCCGCCCACCGATTGAGTGCTCGGCCGTTTCGGGCGATGTGCCTGGCGGCCGGTATCGCTGTGGCATCAATGTGGATCGGCCTGACGGTGGCCTACCTGGTACCGGCGGTTCCGCCCAGCTTCGGGATCATCGGCACGGCGACGGCCGTCTACATGGGTACCTTCGCCTGGACGGGATTGACCCGCTGGCGGGGGAGTGCAGCACCGACGGTCGCTGCCCGCTCTATCCCGTTGGGAGTGCCGGGTGCGGTCTGAGCCTGCCTTGATCGGTAGTCGAATGCCCTCGGGACACGCCATAGTGTGTCTGACGTGAGTGTCGCCGCCGTGCATGAGCAGGCCGCCCTGCGCCTAGGTGGTTTCGACCAGCGATACACGCCGGTCCGCCGCGCCCTGGTGACTACGTTGGCGGCGGCCGGGCGTCCCCTGTCGATCCCCGAGATCATTGAGGCCAACCAGGCGCTCCCCCAGTCCAGTGCCTACCGGAATGTGACCGCACTGATCGAGGCCGGTGTCGTCCGCCGGGTTACCGGAGTCGACGACCATGGCAGATTTGAATTGGCCGAGGAGTTGGCCGGCCACCACCATCATCTGGCGTGTGCCCGCTGTGGCACCGTCGAAGATGTCTTGCCGTCGGCGAGGCTGGAACGTGCCATGAACGACGCTGCTCGGGTCGTCGCTGAGGAACAGGGCTACCTGGTGACCGGTCACCAGTTCGACCTGGTGGGAATCTGCCCGACATGCCAGAAGACGACGGGAACTTCTACGATGCAAGACGCCCGACGGGCGACATGACCTGCGCCCGACGGGCGACATGATGAGGAGAGCTGCATGACCGACGACATTCGCACCGAGACGGACAGCATGGGGGCGATCGACGTGCCCGCCGACCGTTACTGGGGAGCCCAGACGGCCCGGTCGCTGCACCACTTCCCGATCGGTGACGATCGGATGCCGAAGCCGCTCATCCGGGCCATCGGTATCCTGAAAGAGGCCTCAGCCCAGGTCAACGCTGATCTTGGCAAGATGACGCCCGCCACCTCGGAGCTCATCGTGGCCGCTTCTCGCGAGGTAGCGGAGGGCAAGCTCGACGGCCATTTCCCGTTGAGCGTCTGGCAGACCGGGAGTGGCACGCAGTCGAATATGAACGCCAATGAGGTCATCTCCAACCGGGCTATCGAGATGGCCGGGGGGGTGATGGGGTCGAAGGTCCCGGTCCACCCGAACGACGACGTCAACATGTCGCAGTCGTCAAATGACACGTTCCCGACGGCCATGCATATCGCTGCTGTCGAAGAGATCACCCATCGTCTCCTACCGACCATCCGACACCTGCGGGAATCACTTCAGGTCAAGACCGAGGCGTACGCGTTGATCACCAAGATCGGTCGCACCCACCTGATGGATGCGGTCCCGCTGACGCTCGGCCAGGAGTTTTCTGGCTATGTTGCTCAGCTCGATGCCGATCTCCGGCGCATCGAGTCGACCCTCGATGATCTCTACGAGCTGGCTGCCGGAGGAACTGCAGTGGGCACCGGACTCAACACCCACGCCGAGTTCGGCGTCCGGGTGGCCGGCGCCATCGCCGAATTGACCGGCCTGCCATTCATCACCGCCCCCAACAAGTTTGCCGCCCTTGCCGCTCACGACGCCTTGGTCGCCACCAGCGGAGTTCTGCGCACGCTGGCCGCCTCACTCATCAAGATCGCCGACGACCTGCGGTGGCTGGGTTCGGGCCCCCGCAGTGGTCTGGGCGAACTTAATCTGCCGGAGAACGAGCCGGGATCATCGATCATGCCCGGCAAGGTCAACCCGACACAGTGCGAGGCCATGATCATGGTCTGCATCCAGGTCTACGGGAACGACGCGGCCGTTGCCATGGCCGGTGCTCGAGGCAATCTCGAACTCAACGTGTGCAAGCCGGTCATCATTCACAACGTGCTCCATTCAGTGGAGCTGCTGACCGAGGCGTCGGCCGCCTTCACCCGGTTCTGCGTGGATGGGCTCGAGCCCAATGAGGCCCGGATCCGCCAGCACCTTGAGAACTCGTTGATGCTGGTGACCGCCCTCAATCCGCTGATCGGCTACGACAAGGCCGCCGAAGTGGCGAAGAAGGCTCACAGGGAGGGCACTACCCTGCGGGAGTCGACAGTCGCCCTGGGGTACCTGACCGGCGAGCAGTTCGACGAGGCTGTGCGACCCGAGTCGATGACCCACCCCTGAGGGTTCGCTCCGTGAGGACGATGCTGTGCGTCCCTTGCAGGGGTGCGGTGCCCTTGGGACAGACGTAGGCGCCATGTCCTCTGCGCGACCTGAGCTCCTCCGACGGTGACGATCTGTGGGTCCATTGGTATGATTGGGAGTGAGCGACCGCACCGAGGAGAAAATTCATGGCCGTGGAGAGTGCAGGACTGTCGGGCGTTGTCGCCTTCGAGACGGAGATCGCTGAACCCGATAGAGAAGGTGGGTCGCTCTGCTATCGGGGCATCGACATCGAAGATCTGGTCGACGAAGTCTCCTTTGGAGATGTCTGGGGACTTCTGGTCGATGGAGATTTCAAAGAAGGCTTGCTGCCCGCCGAACCCCACGCTCTGCCGGTGCACTCGGGCAACCTGCGAGTGGATATTCAGGCGGCAATCGCCATGATGACTCCCTACTGGGGTATTGAACAGCTCATCGACATCGATGATGGTCAAGCGCGGCGGGACTTGGCCCGAACTTCGGTGATGATTCTGTCGTTCGTCGCTCAAGCAGCACGAGGACTCGGCCTGCCGGCCATCCCGCAGAGCGAAGTAGAGAAGACTGGCAACATCGTAGAGCGGTTCATGATCCGTTGGCGGGGCGAACCCGATCCTCGGCACGTGCGGGCCATCGACACCTATTGGATGTCGGCCGCCGAGCACGGTATGAATGCTTCGACGTTCACGGCAAGGGTCGTGGCGAGCACCGGTGCCGACGTACCGACGTGTTTGTCTGCGGCCATGGGGGCGATGTCCGGACCACTTCACGGCGGTGCGCCGCAGCGGGTCCTGCACATGCTCGACGGCGTGGAAGATGCCGGTGATGCGCAGACCTACTGCAAACAGGTGCTGGATAGCGGCCAGCGTCTGATGGGCTTCGGCCACGCTATCTACCGGTCCGAGGATCCTCGGGCTCGGCTG
>JAYVYR010000142.1:0-5488 GCA_043784065.1 Acidimicrobiaceae bacterium | reverse complement strand
AGACCGACGAAGGCAACAGCCACGCCGATGAAGGCGGGGGCCACCCCTTGACCAGACACCGCGCGCAACACCATGGCGACAGCCACACAGACCGGCCAGACCACCAGTGCGGTCGGCACCAGTGCCGCCGGACGGTGCCATGCCCGGGCCACCAGCCAACCAGCGCACAAGCCGACCCCGAACGGCCAACCTGTGCGGACGTAGCCCGCAAGGGTCAACCCCTCAGCGTGAGACGACCGTCCGATCAGCACGAACACAGCCAGCCACAAGGCGTCGAAGGCCACCGACGGGCTCGGTCCGACACGGCTGTCGCGCAGCCAGCTCCACCGGGCACCTCGACCGACACCGGTTTCCAACTCCGCAGGTGTCACCGTCGGTCAGTCGCTACGGAGCGCCGGGTGCGCCTTGGCCACCATCGGCACCAGCACCCGACGGGGCGAAAGCCAACCGAAGGCGGCCGACATCTTGTTGGGGATCCCGGGAATGGCCACCGCTCGGTTGTCGTCCATCGCCTTCACCCCGACCGAGGCCACCTCGGCGGCTGACACCCAGAACATCTTGGGCATGGCGTCGGCCATTTCTTCGGGGTCCATGCCCGCCGCCTCGGCAAATCCGGTGGCGACGGGACCCGGGCACAGCGCCGTCACCGACACCCCGTGGGGACGGAGTTCCTCGCGAATGGCATGGCTGTAGGAGAGGACGAACGATTTCGATGCTCCGTAGCCGGCCTGACCGGGGATCGGCTGGAATGCGGCCGTCGAAGCCACGTTCAGGATGCAACCGCTCCGGCGTTCGACCATGCCGGGCGTGAACAACGAACACAAGTGCACCACGGCCTCGACGTCGGTGCGGATCATGGCCATCTCGCGATCGGGATCCGAGCGGTAGACGGGGCCGAGGGTGGAGAAACCGGCGTTGTTGACGAGCACGTTGACCGCTAGCCCGAGGGCCTCCACCCGCGCCGGCAGTCCCGCCCGCGCATCAGGATCGGTCAGATCGGTCGGTAGGACCTCGACCCGGACCCCGTGGCGGGTGGCCAGGGTGTCGGCCAGGCCGCGCAACTTCGATTCGGTGCGGGCCACCAGGGTCACACCCAGACCCCGGGCGGCCAACAGGCCGGCGATCTCCTCGCCGATGCCGGAGGATGCTCCGGTCACCAGGCACGTGCGGTCAGGACCAGGGGCGGGAAGGCTCATGGCGTGAGGTTACGCTCTCAAGCGGCCGGAAGCCCCCGGGGTATCCGGCGTCCGGGTCCGACGTGCGTGATCCGGCGGTACTCGATGTCCCGGAGGTGCAGGGCGCGACGGGTCAGCAGCCAGCCGTCGCCTGCCCGCAGGTACTCATCGGCATACCGGAGATACCAGACGGCGTCGAGCCCGCCACCGGCGCCGTCTCCGAGTTCCGCGGTCACGTGGTGAGCCACTCCGGTGACCGTTCCGGTGGCCCGGTCGCCGTCGACGTCGTAGGCCGTCGACCAGAGGACGTGGTAGGTCACGTGGTAGCTGGCCAGGCCGGAAGGAATCCGCTCGAGCTGGGAGTGGCCGGATCGCATGATGATCGGCTCGAACCCCACCTCGGAATCGGGCACCCACAGCTCACCATCGTCAACGAAGAAAGCGGCGAAGGCCGGGCCGTCAAGGGCATCGACAGCCGCCGCGTAACCGAGCGACGTCCGGCACAGCGCCGCCGAATCGACGTCCGACCGTGCGTCCACCACGGTCAGGACAGCGGTCCGAACCGGGCGGCGAATGCGTCGACCTCGTCAGCCAGTACGTCGAGATCCCGGTTCATCGAGGTCGACACCAGCATACGGTCGATACCGGCCGCTTCGGCCTCCGCCACCTCCTCCTCGGTCACTGTCGGCAGATAGCCCGAGACCGACAATTCGATGGCGCCGGGATCGCGCCCGGCCTGCTCGGCCGACTCGCGCATCTGGCCGACCCGCACTGCCAGGTCCTCACTCGAGAGCCCGAGGGGTTGGAAGCCGTCACCCAGGCGTCCGGCCCGCCGGGCCGCCGCCTCGCTGTGCCCTCCGATGTGGAGAGGCACGCCGCCGGGACGCACCGGCTTGGGGAACGAGTGGGCATGGGCGAACGAGACGAACTCGCCATCGAAGCTCGCCCCATCCGATCCCGAGTCAGCCCACAGCACCCGCATGGCTTCGATCGTCTCGTCCATGCGTCGGCCCCGGGTGCGGGGGTCGGCACCGGTCGCACGCAACTCCTCTTCCATCCATCCCACTCCGATGCACATGCGGACCCGGCCTTTCGACAGCACATCGACGGTGGCGATCCGTTTGGCCAGCACCACCGGTTGGTGGTTCGGGACGACCAAGACCCCGGTGGCCAGTGTGATCCGATCGGTGACGGCGGCCAGAAAGGCCATCAGGTCCAGCGGGTCGGGAATCCGGCAGTCGTCGGGTAACGGCATCCGGCCGGAAGGGGCGTAGGGGTAGGTGCTGGTGTAGTCCGAGATGACCACGGCGTGCTCGACCACCACCAGCGACTCGAATCCGGCGGCCTCGACGTGACGGGCGAATACCGTCATCCAGTCTGGGTCGGCGGTGGCCCCAGTGCGGACCGGCGGGATGATTCCGAACTGCATGCCACGACTCCTCGTTAGGGCGGACGCCAGAGGTTAGGCCGGCCGTCCGGCCATCCGGCCGTCCGGCCATCCGGCCATCCGGCCATCCGGCCTCTGGACTCTGGACTCTGGACTCTGGACGCCCGAGGATACGCCTGTCGCCTTGTCCGGGTCGTCCGGGTGACGACACCCCGGGGTTGGCAGGTGGCTAGCCTTGGATGACCCCGGTTCCGGTGGGAGCCCCGCCACGCGGTGGGTCCGTCACGGAATGGGTGGTTCGGCACCCCTATGAGCGAAACTGACAACCCCACCCCAAGCGTCAATTCTGCACCGGAGCCTTCGCCCGACGGGACCGGTGTTCCCGCTCAACGCCACAGCCATAGCCACAGCCAGAGCCATAGCCACAGCGCAGCTAAAGCCCCCATGAGTCGACGCCGCTTCCTGGGCTGGGCCGCGGCCGGTGGTGCAGTGGCCGCCACCGGTGGTTTGGCGGCTGTGACAATTGCCAACAGCGGGTCGTCGCCATCGCACCTGGCAGCCACCCGGCGGTCGGGCACCGGCTCGACATCGACCACTACGACCCACCCGGCCCTGGCCCAGTTGAGCGAGGTGCAGGGGGTCATGCTGCCGACATCGTCAGCCATCATCGCCGAAAACGCCCTCAGGGGAGACGCCTGGTGGGTGACCACCCCACAGGCCGCCGGCGATATCGAGGGCTACATCGACAAGACCAGTGCCACGGCGGGCGATGTGGTCACCCTCCGGGTCAACACCAGAGCCACCACATTCCATGTCGAGGCCTTCCGCATGGGGTACTACCAGGGCATTGGGGCCCGGCGGGTGTGGCAGTCGGCCGAAGTGCCGGGCCTGCGCCAGGCAGCGCCGGCCCTGATCGCCCCCACCAGCACCATCGAATGCCACTGGACGCCATCGCTGACGCTCACCGTCGACCACAGATGGACTCCGGGCGTCTACCTGCTGAAGCTGGTGGGCGTGACCGGCGAACAGGGCTTCGTGCCCCTTTGTATACGCGACGACAACTCGACGTCCGCCATCCTGGTCCAACAGGGGGTGACCACCTGGCAGGCCTACAACCGGTGGGGTGGCTACTCGCTCTACTACGGCAACAAGGGCGGGGCCCAGACCTTCACCCAAAGTTCCGGTGGCGGGTCGTACGCCGACCGGGCCCGCATCGTGTCGTTCGACAGGCCCTACTCTCACGACTGGGCGTCGGGGGCCACCGACTTCGTCGGCAACGAACTCCCGCTGGTCTTCCATGTCGAACAACTTGGCCTCGACGTCAGCTATTGGACCGATGTCGACCTCCACCAACGGGCTTCCTTGCTGGCCAACCACCATGCCCTGCTCTCCCTCGGCCACGACGAGTACTGGTCGACGGCCATGCGCAACGGGGCCGAGACGGCGGTCACGCGCGGCCTCAACATCGCCTTCCTCGGCGCCAACGCCTGCTACCGCCAGATCCGTATGGAGCCCTCGCCACTCGGAGCCGACCGCCACGTCATCTGCTACAAGTCGGCAACCGAAGATCCGCTCAACGGCAACGACGATGCGCTGGTAACGGTCAACTGGAACCAGCCCCCGGTGTCGAACCCCGAGTCGTCCTTGACTGGGGCGACCTACCAGGATGTCGACGGCGACGCCGACATCGTGGTTCACGACCCGACGTCATGGGCACTGGCCGGATCCGGGTTGGTAGCCGGCCAGCACCTGCCTTCCGCCATGAGGGGAGAGTTCGACCGCTACGTGCCCGGAGGTGTGGCCCCGACCAACGTCGACATCATCACCCACTCGGTCATCCCCAATCGCCACGGCAACTTCTCGGACATGACCTGGTTTACGGAAGCAGGCGGAGGCGGTGTGCTCGACGCCTCCAACGCGTCGTGGGTGGGCCAGTTGGCCAACGCGCCGCTCATCCCGTCCAACGTCCTGCAGGCCCCCGTCGCCGGGGTCACTCCCTACCTGTTGCGAATCATGTTGAACGTGTACTCGGTGCTGGGCCAGGGACCGGCCGGCGCCACCCATCCGTCGACTGGCAACTGGCGGACCGTCTACCCGTAGGAGGAACACCGGACCCCGCCAGATCCGTCGTTGGGCATGCAGCAGCCCGGGACGCAGCGGTGCGGCCCGGACCGGCATCGGGTGCCGACACTGCGGATCGGGACCGACCCGGTGGTCGACCCCGATCCGCAAGATGGCGGCTGGTGTGACTCAGTCGCTCAGTCGCTAAGTGAGATGGGCTCGTCATCGAGCAGCAGATCCTCCGACGGAAGGTGCTCGCCCGCCGCCTCAGCAGCCTTGGCCGCGTTCTGAGAGGCCAGGAACTCGCGGATGCGCTCGTCGACCTCAGCCATCAGCTGCGGGTTCTCGGTCAGGAAGTTCTTGACGTTCTCCCGACCTTGACCGAGCTGCTCGCCCTCGTAGGTGAACCAGGCACCGGACTTCTTGATGAAACCCAGCTCCACCCCCACATCGAGCAGCGACCCTTCCCGACTGATGCCCCTGCCGAAGGCGATGTCGAACTCCGCCTGCTTGAACGGTGGAGAGCACTTGTTCTTCACGACCTTGACCCGGGTGCGGTTGCCGACCATGTCGGCGCCGTCCTTGATCGTCTCGATACGCCGGATGTCGAGGCGGATCGACGAGTAGAACTTGAGCGCCCTACCCCCTGGGGTGACCTCGGGCGAGCCGTACATGACGCCGATCTTCTCGCGCAGCTGGTTGATGAAGATGGCCACCGTCCCTGACTTGGACAGGGTCCCGGTCAGCTTGCGCAGGGCCTGGGACATCAGGCGGGCCTGCAGGCCGACGTGGGAGTCCCCCATCTCCCCCTCGATTTCAGCACGCGGGGTCAGGGCGGCCACCGAGTCGATGACCAGGACGTCGA
>JAYVYR010000141.1:0-12783 GCA_043784065.1 Acidimicrobiaceae bacterium | reverse complement strand
TGCTTTTGAGCGTTGCAGATCCAGATTGGTGCTTTCGATGGGTCCGACCTCCAGCGGCTTGGCGAAGCCACGGGTGATAATCGCCATCAACCGGCGATTAGAGGCACCTTCGATGGATTCCGGTCAACCGAGTGCGCCGGTAGTCCCGGGTACTACGGGAGTCACATAGATGGGTGCGCAGTTTGGAAAGGGCTCTATGTAGTTGCCCTGATCGGGGCTGCTGCTCACGGTCTGTGACTGCGTGAGGTTCGGTGGCGTGACGAGGAAGGAGCCGAAATCTTCACACGAGGTGGCAGTACCAACTGGTCCATCGAGTCCGTTGACCGTCGTCGAGGCCATCTGCCCCGGCGCAAGCGTCACGGTCGGAGGCGTCGTCTGGCCCGTGGGCAAGCCGCCTCCATTGAACCCGTTGGGTTCCCGTGCCGCTTGCGCGACCTGGGTTCCTTGGGCATCGAGACCTGCAACCCCGGGCCACCCCATAAGCACGCAGGTGGAGTTGCTGACGTTCTGAAAGACGATGACAAGGGCGCGGTGGCTAAGGCCAGCACTACCGGCGGTGGATGTGGCGTTGACCTGACCGTTCTGGCACATGGTCCCAGACTGGTAAGTCGGAGTGGTTGTCGGCTCAACGCTGGGTTGCGTCGTCGTAGTGGTCGGCGCTGAGCCCGTCGTGGTGCCCGTGGGTGCCGTGGTCGGTGGCGATGTCGTCCTTGGCTTCGTCGCAACGGACGAGCCGCATCCGAGAGCCACGACCCCGGCCACAAAGATCACGGCAACTGCGGTGACACGCTTCACAATGGGCATGTACCCCTCCAAACCCGGGAACGAACTTCCTGCGCGGCCTGGGTCTGGGGCGACGCCCCGGGAAAGGTGCCAGTGACGCTCGCACCGTTCGACACGATCCGGGGCTCTGTCCGTGTCTACCGACGACGGTACACCCCCGGTCAGCCCTGCAACTCACTCCGGGCGGTAACGGGCAGCCCGACCGACCGTGACATAAGTGCCGTTCCGGGCGCAGCAACAGGAGCAAGGTGCGACAAGAGGTCGCACGATACGAGTGGACTCGTAGGAAGGAGGGTCGACCGATGACGTCGACTGCGTAGTCCCGGGCCAGTGCTCAAGGCCTGTCCCCACCCGGACGTGCGTCGCTGGTAACGGCGGGGTGCCGGGGAGAAGCCCAAGGGTGCCCGTTCCATCCGGGAACCACAGGCGAGGGGAAGACCGGACGGGTGAATGCAGTGAACCTTCAGTGATGCCTCGTCAAGTTGAGCCCCGGATGATGGATGTTCGGCCGGGGTGTAGGGACAATGCCGCTGGGATGCGGCAGGCGGCGGCCGGAGACTTGCAATCGGCCGTGTGAGCACCGCTGTCCTCGGGGTAGAGAGGGCACCCTCCCCGGTCGCAACTCATACGTGCGAAACGTGGAATCCCGATGGGGTCCGGACGTTGTCCGGTAAGCCGACCGCAAGGAAGGTCCAACCCCTCAGCGGGGAAAGGATGACCCGAGAAGCGAATGTCGGCAGCCGAAAGGCAACAGGAAATCGAGACACATGACCGGCCCTTCCGTTGGTCGTCTCGCATAACTGGCCGGATACGGGCGCGTGCCCGACCCGAAAGGGTGCTGACACGGGTCAGGTGGGCCTGTGAGGTAGACGATGACCGAAGACACCAGAACCGATGGGCACGTTGGACGCCACGGCACTGCCGTGGTGAACGGACCTGAGGACGACGATCTCGATTGGCTGTCGATTGACTGGCAGCGGATTGAGGCCGACGTACGGCGTCTGCGTCAACGCATCTTCACGGCATCAAGAGATGGGGACCAGAAGTTGGTCCGCAACCTGCAGAAGCTGATGCTCCGGTCTCGTGCCAACGCTCTTTTGAGCGTGCGGCGGGTGACTGAGCTGAACGCTGGCCGCAAGACGGCGGGTGTCGACGGCAGCGTCGTGGTTACCGCACAGGGAAAGGCTTTCCTGGCCGACTCGGTGCAACGCCACGATGCCTCGTGGAAACCCAAGCCCGTCAAGCGGGTGTACATACCCAAGGCCAACGGGAAACGGCGCCCGCTCGGGATACCGGTGATCGTCGATCGGGTGAAGCAAGCCCAGGTCGTCAACGCACTGGAGCCCGAGTGGGAGGCGCGATTCGAGCCGAAGTCGTATGGCTTCCGGCCCGGTCGTGGCTGTCACGACGCAATCTCTTGCATTTTCAACACCGTGAGCGGCAAGTCCGCACGTCGGTGTTGGGTGCTTGACGCCGACCTGACGGCGGCGTTCGACCGGATCGACCACACCCACCTGCTTACTACCCTCGGCGGTTTCCCTTCGAAGGGACTCGTCGCACGGTGGTTGAAGGCAGGGGTGGTCGACAAGGGTCGGTTCGCCCCAACCAAGGAGGGAACTCCCCAAGGGGGAGTGGTCTCCCCGTTGCTATTGAACGTGGCCTTGCACGGGATGGAGGAGGCCGCAGGGTTTGTCTACCGTCGCTCCAGCTCACGGGTTGGAAGAACGGCAGACGACAGCCCCGTGGTGGTGAGGTACGCAGACGACCTGGTGGCAATGTGTGTCAGCCGTGAGCAGGCCGAAGAGGTCAAATCACGACTGGCTGCTTGGTTGGCGCCCAGGGGGTTGGCCTTCAACGAGGACAAGACGCAAATCGTCCACCTCGATGAGGGCTTCGACTTCCTGGGGTTCAACGTCCGCCGCTATCAGGACAAGCTGCTGATCAAGCCATCCAAGGCGGCCATGCAACGGCACCGGGAACGGCTCGCCGCCGAGATGTTGGCCCTGCGAGGGTCCAATGCCACAGCGGTGATCTCACGACTGAACCCGATCATTCGGGGGTGGTCGGCCTACTACCGGTCGGTGGTGTCCAGCCGGGAATTCTCCAAGCTGGACACGCATCTGTGGTCGCTCACCTACAAGTGGGCGAGGTGCAGCCACCCGAACAAGTCGAGGCACTGGGCTGCAACCCGGTACTTCGGCCCGTTCAACAGGTCCAGGCGTGACCGGTGGGTCTTTGGCGATCGCGACAGCGGCGCCTACCTGCGAAAGCACTCCTGGACCAGGATCGTCCGGCACCAGTTGGTGCCAGGCACGGCGTCTCCGGACGACCCTGCCCTGGCTGATTACTGGGCCAAGCGGCGACAGCGGAATACACCGCCACTGGACGGCGTCAGCCTGCGTCTGTTGAAGACGCAGCAAGGACGGTGCCCACTTTGCGATGCGTTTTTGCTACTCGCCGACCAAGAGCCACAGAGTCCTGAAGAATGGGAGCAGTGGCTCATGGTGACCCGCAAAGCGGTCCGCAAGGATGCGATCACCGCCGAGCAGGGACACGGCACGCCGGAAGAACCCGTTGCATTCCGACTCGTCCACGCCGAGTGTCGAAAGCGGTCACGCACCGCCACCGTCACGAAAGCGTGGGGTTCTGCTTGCCCTTGATCCTTTGGGCCTGCTTGAGCCCGGTGCGGTGAAAGTCGCACGCCGGGTTCTGAGGGGGCCCCGGGGCAGTAATGCCCCGGGACTACCCGACCACGGAGGCCGTCAAGGCACATCGAGAACCTCGTCGGCAGCCGATAGTGCGAGCGCCGGCGACCGCACCCACTCGGGTACCGGCCAACGCGCCAGAAATACAGTGGTGATCTCATCCATCTGGGGCCCGGTCGCCTCGTCCCCCGAGTCCCATCAACTCGGGAGGTATCCCATGACCACCACATCAAAAGCGATTGTCGTCTACGACCCGGAACTCGCCGGTCCTGAATACGTAGCCCTCGCCGGGTTCCTTGGTGGCTACCGCGGGCTCACCCGCGACGCCTATGCGCTGGATCTTCGTCAGTTCGTCGCCTTCTGCGATGAGCGCCACCTGGATCTCTTTGAGGTCCGGCGAAGCGACATCGAGGCCTACGGACGGGAGCTGGAAGCTCGGGGTCGGGCAACGGCCACCGTCGGTCGGCGACTGTGCACCGTGACCGGCTTCTATCGCTATGCCGAAGAGGAAGGTCTGATTGCCCATTCTCCGGCTGTTCACGTCCGCCGACCCCGGATCGATTACGATTCCCATGCCATCGGCCTGGACCGCAACGAGGTAGGGGCGTTGCTCGTTGCCGCCGGACTCGGGCCGGCAGCCGAGCATGCGCTGGTGTCACTGCTGGCGCTGAACGGGCTGCGGGTCTCCGAAGCGATCGGAGCCGACATCGGGGCCCTGGGCCTCGAGCGGGGTCATCGGACACTCACCATCCTTCGCAAGGGCGGGAAGACCGTCACCATCCCGTTGGCACCTCGGACGGCCCGGGCGGTCGACCTGGCCATCGGAGAACGCGACAGCGGCCCGATCTTCATGACGGCGGACGGTCGACGTCTTGACCGTCACGGGGCCAGTCGGATCGTGCGGCGGGTCGCCCGCCGTGCGGAGATCACCAAGCCGATCGGCCCCCACACGTTGCGCCACGCATTCATCACGGCAGCTCTTGATGCCGGAGTGCCGCTGCGCGACGTTCAAGAAGCTGCCTCTCACGCTGATCCACGGACCACGATGCGTTACGACCAGGCCCGGGTGTCTCTGGACCGCCATGCCACGTACATCGTGTCCACCTATATCGCTGGTGCTGCCCGCTGATCACGCCAGCAGTCTGGGCGCCGGCAGATACCTGGTGGCGCCCAGGGTCAAGGATCTGGCGACCACACCGAGTAGCGGATTGGTGTGCGTCGGGGAGAATCAGAAGGACGCGCCAGAACGACGGTCATTCCCATTGACCACGCTCACGTAGAACTCCCCAGACCTGCTCATCGAAATTCCCCACCTGCGAACTCCTTGGCGACCTGACGGTCCACCACTGAGGGTGGCCCCCTCCTGAGTCTTGTGGTGTCCAAACCGCAAGACCAGGAGGAGGCACTCTCCATGTTCACAGGAGAAGAAGACGTGGAAGCAACAGCACTGCGTAAGCAGGGATGGTCGATTTCGGCCATCGCCCGACACCTCGGTCGAGACCGCAAGACGGTCCGGGACCACCTGGAGGGAAGACGAGTACCCGGGGAGCGCCGCCGGAGCGAGCCCGACCCCTTCGAACGGTTCGTCCCCTACCTGGTCGCCCGTTTCGCCGACGACCCCCACGTGTGGGCCTCGGCCCTCTACGACGAGGTGGTCAAGCTCGGATTCCCGCTCAGCTACCAGAGCTTCACCCGGGGGCTCCGGGCCCGAGACCTCCGGCCCCACTGCGAGGCCTGCTCGGGAGTGTCGGGCCGGGCCACCATCGAGATCACCCATCCTGCCGGTGAGGAGATCCAGTGGGACTGGGACGAACTCCCCGAAGCACCCTGGGGCGGTGACGGGCACCTGCTGGTCGGATCCCTGCCCTGTTCAGGCAAGTTCCGTGGCCGGTTCTGCGAGGCCGAGGACCAGGCCCATCTGATCGAGGGAATCGAGGGCGTCCTCCACCGCCTCGGCGGCACCGCCCGCACCTGGCGGGTCGACCGGATGGCCACGGTGATCAATCCGACCACGGGCAAGGTCCAGACCAGCTTCCTGCCTGTGGCCAAGCACTACCGGGTCCAGGTGGTGCCGTGTCCGCCGCGACGGGGCAACCGCAAGGGAAGCGTGGAGAAGTCGATCCACTACGCCACCCAGCGGTTCTGGCGAACCATGACGGCGACCTCCATGGAGGAGGCCCAGGTCCAGCTGGACCGGTTCTGTGAGCGCATCGCCGACAAGCGCCCCCGACCGGTGGCCACGCTCGAGGCCATCATCGGCGTCGAGCAGGCGGCGACATGGCTGGCGGACCAGAAACGGAAGCGACCGACTGTTTCGGACCTCGCCGCCTTGGAGCCCCTCGCCACCCTGCCGACATCCCCCTACCCGGTCACCGTCGAGGTGGGCCGCCACGTCGGCCCGTCGGCGCTGGTGGCCTTCGAGGGCAACCGCTACTCCCTTCCCCCGGGGCTGGTGGGGGCCGAGGTCAGGGTCCGCCACCGCCTCGGCGCCGAACGCATTGAACTCGTCTCCGCGTCGGGGGC
Source organism: Acidimicrobiaceae bacterium (assembly GCA_043784065.1). Classification (GTDB taxonomy): domain Bacteria; phylum Actinomycetota; class Acidimicrobiia; order Acidimicrobiales; family RAAP-2; genus Bog-756. Next base: position 6,772 of record JAYVYR010000141.1, on the reverse strand, counting down.
AACCCTGGCCCGGCACGGCCGGGAGACCCCGGGCATGGGCCGCATCGTGCGGGACGCCGACCACCACACCGCTCTGGAACACCAGGTGCTTTCGGCCTTCACCACCGATCCGCCCTGCAACAAGAAGGTCAACCGACCACCGACACCTGCCGCCAGGGATGAAGCGGCCAAGCTCCTCGACCACCAGGGCGGCGAGGACGTGGTGGTGGACCTGGCCGACTACCAGCGGCTGGTCGAGTCCATGGCCAACCACGTCAGCGGGGAGTCGGCATGAGCGACGACTCGATCTATCAAGAGCTCCGGACCCACCTGGCCACGCTCCGCCTGGCCGCGGCGGCCGAGGCCCTGCCTCACGCCCTCGATGTGGCCATGAAGAACAAGCAGTCCCACACCGAGTTCTTGAAGCAGCTGTTGGACGTGGAGGTCGATGCCACCATCACCCGCCGGAAAGAGTCCCTGGAGCGCTTCGCCCGCCTCCCCGCTCCGTGGTCCCTCGAGGACTTCGACTTCGATGCACAGCCGTCGGTGGATCGGGCCATGGTCAACGAGCTGGCCACGCTCAGATTCTTGGAGGACGCCACCAACGTGCTGTTGATCGGTCCGCCGGGCGTGGGCAAGACCATGTTGGCCATCTGTCTGGCCCGGGCGTCCATCGAGGCCGGGTATCGGACCTATTACACAACGGCGGCCGATCTGGCCGCCCGGTGTCACCGGGCAGCCCTGGAGGGACGGTGGGCCACCACCATGCGGTTCTTCGCCGGACCGAGACTCCTGGTGATCGACGAGGTGGGCTACCTGCCGATGGCGGCCGAAGGTGCGGCGGCCCTCTTCCAGGTCATCAGCCAGCGTTACCTGAAGAGCTCGACGGTGCTGACCACCAATCTCAGCGTGGGCTCGTGGGGCAAGGTCTTCGACGACCCCAACGTGGCCGGCGCCATGCTCGACCGCCTGCTTCACCGCTCTGTCGTGTTCAACATCGAGGGCGACTCCTATCGGATGCGCGCCCACCGGGCCAGAGCCGAACGGCTCACCAGCAAAGGAGGTATCCGCTGACCGACGGCCGCACGGGTGACAACCCCGACGCTGCCACGTAGAGTCACGATTCAGCCAATACCGCCGAGGGGCTCAACTGGGGAATTTCAGTGAGCGACCCTGGGGAATTTCGGTGAGCGTCATCACCATCCTGACCGCAGCGCAAGCACTTCGGGCTGGTGTCACATTGGTCGGTCACCGAGTCGGACCGCGTCCAACGTTAAGCGGCCTGAATGTGCTCTCTCCCTCCAGCACGAGATCTTCAGAAAGCCCAGACATCGCCGGATGGTGCATTGGGCCCGACGAAGTCGACCGGATGGCCGCTTGTTGGGACCGCTCGGCGGAGCAGATTCGGAGGCACGCCCGGGTCATCTGCGCTTCCACATTCGTCGAAGAAGAGCCGGTCGTGGGCAAGTTGGAGCTCATCAGGAGAGGCCTTGGTGTAGGTCCCGGTGACCCCGAAATTCCCGTCGGCATGGCCAGCGTAGGCCGCTGCCACTCTCACACCGGCGATGCGTTCGATGTCGGTGATCGTTGTGTGACGGATCCAGTGCGCGCTGACGCCGAGTTCGGCGGCCCACGCCAGGTGTTGGATGCGTCGAGCGAATCCCTCGAACCACTTGTCGTTGAGATGGCCACCGTCCCGTCGATGCAGGACGATCGTGCACCCATGGTGGCGCCGCGATGTGTGGCAGAGGAGGCGGTCGACGAGGTGAGCGGAAACCGGGACCCACCGTTGCTTGGCGTACTTCTCTATAAGGCGAACTGCTCTGGTCGCCGGTGCCAGGTCTTCCTGGCTGAGCCGGATCGCTCCTTGGCGTCGGCACCCCGTCTCTCGGAGGAATCCGAAGACGAGATTGTCGAGTTCAGGATCCCGCGAGTGGGTGAGAAGGGTGAGCTGGACCTGTTCGAGTTGCTCGGCGCTGAGTGCAGTGCGACGGGATGGTGGGCGGTCCGGGAGGGCAACCTGGGTGGCAGGGTTGTGACGAATGAAGCCAGCGTTGATTGCACGTGCGAAAGCGGCCCTGGTGGCCAGGATCATGGCTTCTTGGGCGCCGACACCGTGGCGGGCCTTCGGGTCGGCTCGGGCCTCGGTACCGGAGCGGAATGCCCAGCCCGCGACATCGGCGGCGCTGACGGCCGCGGCGTCATCCTCGCCAGCCCAGCAGATCAAGCGGTCGAGCGATTTGGAGTAGCGATGGTGGCGGGGGAGTAGCGCGAGATGCGCTTCGGCCACTTCACGAACAGTGACGATCCGTTGACCACTCTCCAGTGCGCTGGCCAGTCCTCGGAGGTCGTCTGGAGACATGTCGAGTGCTTCGATTACCGCTCTTTCTTGATCGGTGAAGGTCACGAGCTGCCCAAGAAGGCGGACACGACCCGAGAGACCGGCACGGCGGCGGCGATGCCCTCGGCCGGGATGGCGAGAATCATGAGCCGAATCCCGACTTCCATGCTGGTATGAATTCGGATGCCGTATGGGAGAAGAACTCGCCACCGGCTGTCCAAGACGACGGTGACCCCGGAGCCGGTGTGGGCGGGATGTAACGGAGACGAGAGGTGGAGCATGCGGTCGTGAATGCCCAAGGCCAGGTCTTGCCCGGGCGACCAGCCCATTGCCAGGGCGGGTCCACGTAGGGTAAGGCGCCCCTGGCCGTCCATAGTTGATACGTGAAGGTCGGCGTAAGTCACATCGGTGCAGGGGCGGGTATCGCCGTTCGCCCTGACCGGGAGCGCTTGTGCGGCGGGCGAGGCGGTCATTGGAGGTTCCGCACGGGTCTGGGACCTTCCGGGCCCCGGCGGTCTTGCGGAGCGTGCAGGTTCCCGTTGTGGTGGGCAGGCCAACGATCGAACGTCAGTCCGTATCGGACATCTTCGTGAACATGTACCTCGATGGCAGTGGCGGCTTCATCGAGGTTGTAGGTGTTGGACGGTTGTTCATGCGCGCCGACGTGAATGTTGGCCGAGTAGGACCGGGCCACCAGGCGGGCCAGTTTGGGGGTCAGCACTACCGTCCACCGGTGGGCGCTGCAGGAGCGTACTGAGGTTGCAATGGGGTGCTGGGTCATAACCACCCGTTCGGCCTCGGTCATGCGATGACACGCGACGGTCGACGCGTCAGCATGGCGCCGCGCCTGCCGTCTTCCTCGAGATTGGTGGGATGTGGGGGAGTCCATGTCGACCACGATGACGGATGAGGTTCATCAAAACCCTCATGAAAACCCTCATCCCGGGGGGAAAATCGGGAATTCTGTGATGACCGCCAACGCCCCTGATCAGGAGGTTGCTGATCGGGTCCTCGTACAAAGGCCCAGTTCAGGGCGTTCATCAATTCGACAATGAAGGGTTCATTGTTGTGGTGGTGAATCCCCTCATCACCTTCATCACCGCAATCGAGCCCATCGATGTCGCTGCGAGCATGTTGGAACTTGGCCAGACGCTCGCGTTGGTTGGCCTCGCCGACGCCGTCCGGTGCTCGGCGCGAAGTGGCCTCGTATCGCAACCGGCTTGTTCTCCCCTTCTACCCGTCGGCTGGTTTCACACCGCCTCCAGCCGTCAATCGTCGCTGCGGAATACGGCTCGCCCCCGGAGGTCGCCGGCAAGCCGGCGCCGGGCTCGGCCTTTATGTCCTCGCTCGGCCGTTGGCCGCCCCTTGACCGCTGTCGACTGTGTGGATAGTCGGCACGTATCCGAATTGATGTCGGACCAGGCGGGGCGAAAAGCGCCCCACCCGCCATCAATCCTCAGAACAGATCCTCAGCAGAGAAAGTGCCAGCTCAAGGGTCTCATGGTTGTCATCATGAGGGGTTCATGATGCCCGCTCCGATTCCGTTCGGAGGGACACCGCTCTTGGGCAGGTAGGTCGATGAGAACGGCAAAGGACCAGCTCAAGGGGTTCATGGTTCCAATCATGGGGGGTTCCTATTGAACCAACGGGTTCGGCTACTTCTGGCGCGGCACCAATGATCCGAACCACCGTGCAGACACCGGATCCCCGGCCCCGTTCCTTCTGTGCGAACAATCCCAGCCCAACCGACCGCCGCCGAACGGCGCCCAGAGTGTCCGACAGCCAGATGTCTGACGGGACCCAGGACCACTGGACGCCGACCCTCACCTGCGTGGTGGGGAAGCCATTTGGCCAGCCCACAGCGCCACAGAGCTGTTGGCATCGCCACCACCGATAGCCCCTGTCTTCTCCACGGTTGTTGTGTCGGCACGCCGTCGCCGAGTCGAACAGCAGGGATGAACGGAAGCGAGCCCAGAGGCCTCAGAATCCAGGCGACACCCGCCGCCCCGATCACACTCACCATGAGGGTTCATGACAGCGGGAGCAAGATAGACAATCCGCTAAGCGGATCGTGTTGGCGTGGCCGCTGGCCTCGCTCGAAAGCTGTCCCCGAGTTCCTCTCGGCGGCGCTGCGCTGGGCGAAATGAAGCCCGTGGATGAGCCGGACGAGGGGGATAAGAATTCACCCGCCGAGAGGATGGCTCCGATGAGGCGGGCTCCGGGTGGCCGGACCCGGGTGATCTACGTCCGCGTGACCGAGGAGGAAGACCGCGAGATCCGCCGGCGAGCGGTCAAGCACCGCCGGTCGGCTCAGCGCTTCCTCATCGAGACGGCGCTCTCGGGGTCGGCACGGCTGTCTGTAGAGCGGAGCCGGGCGCAACGAGATGCGGAGATGGCACGGATTGGGTTGGCCAGGTTGGCCAACAATGTCAATCAGCTGGCGAAGTGGGCGAACACAAATCACGCGATGCCCGCCGGTTTGGATGATCTGATCGACGATCTGGCCAGAGCCGTTGAGACCGTGGAGCAAACGGCCGTAAGTCTCGGGACGGCGTTCAGTGTGGGACGGCGGGGGAGCGATGGCGAGTAGGCGGTTTCGCTCCCATCATCGACGTGCCGACCCGAGGGTCGGGGGTCGAGGTCCTCGGTCGACTGTCCGGGTTAGGAGAACGCCCCGGCGACCGCGTCCTCAGGGAGCTCGTGGTGAAAGCCGCGCCATCTGGTGGCGGCCACGTCATGCCCCTCACTACCCTCGCCGTTGTCGGTTCTGAGTCCGGGGAATCCGGTATTGGCGCACGGCTGCGATTGGCCATCACAGACCGTTTTCGGGAAAGGGAGGGTGGCTCACAGGTCGGCTGAGAACCGACCGTGTCTATTGACCCCACTGACGGCGTCCGGGTCCCTCAAGATTGCCCTTGCGGGCGACTGCGCAGGGCTTGACCGATCCCGCCTGTGCCGATCGGGAGCCGGATTGTTTCGCCGTGGCGCATCAGGTGGCACACTGGAGGGGTGACAAAAGGCGCCGCCGACGAGGAGATTCTGGCCCAAGAGGTCCGTGAGCTCGACGAGGACGCCCTCATTCGGTCGCTCGCCACCGGTCGTCAAGAGGGACGCGAAACCTCTCAAGAAGTCGAGGCGCTCCTCGAGGTCACTGCCCAGGAGAACCGGGCAGCTCTCGACCGACTCGCCAAATAGCGCCCTCCGTGGCTCCGTCGAACGGATGGAAAGTCGTCTACCTCGAGTTGGACGACTTCCACCGCGCGGCAGCGAAGGCTCTGAATCTTGACCTGACCACCGTACGGTCCATCACCAACGAGACGCTTGCCGGCTCCGCACTCGCTGCTCCAGCCGCAGGATTCGGTGATTTCGAGCAGTACCCAGAATTCGCTACCAAGGCGGCCGTCCTCATACAGGCCGTGGCCAGCAACCACGCACTCCCGGACGGCAACAAACGGACGGCGTTGCTCTGCGGTGCGCTCTTCTGCCAGCTCAACGGATTCGCGTGGATTCCTCCTGAGGCCGACGACCCCGACGGTACGGAAACGGCAGAGGTCATCGAAGCCGTTTCGACAAGGTCGGTACCTCTCGGTGCGCTGACGGCGTGGGTCGGGGATCGTCTGCTGGCTGTGCCACCGGCACTTCCCGAGTCGCTAGCTCAACGACCACCGCTTGTCATCTATCCCGCCGAGTACGTGGGCGATCTTCCCTACGCCGATCACACGGTGACGATCGGCGAGCTCGTGATCCACGACGTCCACGGCTACAACCCGGCCGGCGTCTACGTACGGAGGATCAGTGGCAAGACGGAAGGCATCTCCGTTGCCGAGATCATCATTTCCGCCGTGGGTGACGGCTACGCCCAGGAAGAACTCGACGCCGAAAACGCAGAGGCAGAGCGGTATCCGTTGGGAGTGAAGGAGTTCTGGCGGAGCCGGCTGGTTGGCAAGGCGGTGTACGGGAAGGACGGCCATCCGATGACCGACGAAGAGTTTGAGTCAGACTGGGCAGAAGGGGAACAGAGCTAGCGGTTTCAGGTGCACATGCTCGGACGCCGGCTTCGTCTTGCCTATCGTTGAATGCCGTGGCTTCAACGATCATCGGTCTATGTTGTGGGCACAGCACAAACAGGAGGTTCGACCTTGTACACGATCAAGTGGACAGGGCTGGAACCCAAGGAAGACGGTTGGAGTCCCCCCTCCGACACCACAGGTTTGGTATAAGCACGCAGTTCGACCTCAGCCAGAGTGACCACGATTGGTGGCGCTCCGGCGACCTGGACACTGAGGTGATCAGGGTAGATGTGGACCGAATCGACCAGGTCCTCCACCAGGGTCCTGCGCTCAGCGTCCATGGCGTGGTCAGAGATGGATTCAAGATCGAGGCTGTTGAGGAGATCCGACACCTCGTCGAATCGTTCCGAAGCGTGCGCCCTCTGCAGGGTTTCAGCCTCCA
>JAYVYR010000140.1:0-10502 GCA_043784065.1 Acidimicrobiaceae bacterium | reverse complement strand
CGGCTGGCCGCCGCTGCCGATCTAGTGGTCCCGCTCTCCCCGCTGGTTTCCGACGTTTCGGCTGCAGTTGCCCCGGCGACCGTATTCGCGCCGGTGGCGGCATGAAGACCTGCGCCCGTTGCGGGAACGCGTCATTTGCCCGGCTCTGCCTCATCTGCGGCGCCATGCCGCCGAAGGGCACGTTCCACCCAGTGGCGGAAGCCGCCGAACTGGACGCCCAGGCGGCCGGCTCGGTGGGTGGCGTGGCGGCAAGCCGCACCGCACGCATCCGGCGCCACCGGGCTGGAACGCCTCATGCTCCCCGCCAGACCGACTATGCCGGCAGTGATGGAGCCCCGGGCGCAGACGTTGCCGTCCGCCGTCATGGTCGGGTCGTTTCCGCTCCCACGGTTGTGGGGGGTGGCCGGCCGTGGGCCAGGTTCCTGCGCCGGTGTGCACTGCCCTTGTTCGTTCTCGTGCTCGTGACCAACCCGGCAGTGATCATGGACCTGATCATCTTCGGCTTGCTCCTTCTGTTCGTGATCTGGATCCTCCGTCGGATCGGGCTGGGTGGCATCTCGCCATCCTGGCTTGGCCTCCCGCTGCTTCGACGGGGCCGTCCTCAAGCCATTCCGACCCAAATCGGCACGCTTGTCTTCCGCTACCTCGACGGATCCGCCACCCGAAGCGTGCATCTCCCGGGCCATGAGACCGGTGTTCAACTGGGCGACATGGTGGAGGTTCACGGAGTGAGCGTCAACGGGACGATTCGGGCGTTGAGGGTTCGGAACATCTCGACCGGGGCTACTCTGCGGCCTCCGGGCCTGGTGCTGAGCACCCTGGTGGGATTCATCGACGTCATTCTCCTGTGGACGTTGATCGCCCAGGTGACCGGACGATGAGTGTTGCCGAGAGTATCTGGCGAGGCAGCGCGGGAACCATTGTCGAGGGCATCCCGAGCGGTGAAGACCGCAACGAGGTGAGGGAGTGGGTGCACGGGGTCCTCCCCTATCGAGACGGAGCAATGGACCGGTCGGTCGTCCACCGGATTCTCGGGTCGATGAGCTGGCACAGGGTCGAGCAAACGCGTCGATTCTGGGAGGACGAGCCTGGGCGGCTCCAACGGGTTGCCGCCTCTTTGGGGGTCGGACTGTGGAATCTCCGTGTGCCGATGGCCATGGCGGCCCGATGGTCGCCTTCGGGGCTGGAGCTGTGGATCGGGGCATTCAGAGGGGATGTTCGCCCTGTGCTCCACACCGTGGCGGCCAACGTGAGCCAGGTGGAGATCGCTCCTGCACCTGGCAAGCCTGCGCCTCCAGGGGCCGCCGGGGTGGACCTCTGGGCAATGGCGGCAGATTACCCCCCCGAGGACATGCCCGGATTGCTGGATCGACTGTGCGACCTGAACGGAGTGGGCTGGACTCTCGAGGTTCTCCTGCTTCCGGTGGCGCCTGCGATCCTGGAGGCCCGGTGCAACGCCCTCAACGCCACGGCCGATCGCCTGGCGGACCGGTTGAGCCGCCAGGTCCAACTCGATCCCCATACCACCATGACCAGAGAGGACCCCGCCGGTCGGCGGATTGCCGACGCCCTAGCCGACGAGCACCGGCGCACCGAGGCCATGCTTCGGAGCGGGGCATTCCAGACGGTGGTGCGTTTGGGAGCAGCTGACAGGGAACAGCAGGCCGCCGCCATGGGAGCGGCCACCGGCTCCGCACCCTCTCCCGGCTGCCACTGGCTGGCCCTCACTGACACCGGCACCTCGGCACCCATGCCGGTTTCCTTCCTCGCCAGCACCGAGTTGACGGACGTTCTCCGTCCGCCCAAGAAGGACACCCTCGGCTTGCCCAGTCGCCGGTGGTTTCCACTGGACGATCATCCGGAGCCACTCGGCGGGGCCGGGCCCGCCCTCAAGATTGGAACGACCGATCGGGGGGCACCCCTCCAGATCCCCATGGCCGCCATGACCAGTCACGTGTTGCTAACCGGAGGCAGTGGCTCGGGAAAGTCGAGCCACCTGGCAGCCTTGTTGCACCAGCTCCACCAGGCCGGCGTGCCGTTTCTCGTGATCGAACCGGTCAAGAACGAGTACTGTTCGCTCGACATCCCGGGCCTCACCGTCTGGCGCCCAGGCGCAGCCGACCCCGGTATGTCTTGGGCTATCAACCCGTTTGAGGTCCCAACCGGCATTGGGTTGACAACGCACCTCGACCGGGTGGTCGGCCTTGTCCGCCAGAGCCTCGGCCTGCCGGATCCATTGCCGCACCTTTTCGAGACCGCGTTGCAACGTGCCTATGTCGCCACGGGGTGGGACCTCAGCTCGGGCCGGAATCTGCTGTATGGAGAGGGTGCCGAGTACCCCACGCTGAGCGAGGTGCTCGATATCTGTCTCGAACTGCCAACCGAACTCGGCTACGAATCACAGATCCGGGGAAACCTGCGTGCCGCCACTTTGGCTCGCCTGGGTGGGTTGACGCGCGGCCCTCGCGGTCGCCTGCTCGACACCGCGTCGACGTTCCCGGTGGCCGAAGTGCTCTCGGGGCCGGTGGTCGCCAACTTCGATGCCATCGGGGACGACCACGTCCGGGCACTGCTGGTACAAATTGTTCTGCTCCGGGTGATCTCGGCCCGGGTGGCCGACCCGCGACCCGATCTGGTCCATGTGACGGCAATCGAGGAGGGTCACCGGGTGCTCGGAGCGCACGATGACTCCCTCCGGCCGGGTGAAGCCGACCCGGTGGGCCAGGCGGCCGACATGGTCGGCAATATGTTGGGGGAGATCAGGTCATCCGGCGAAGGGGTGATCGTCGTCGACCAGTCCGCCGGCTCATTGGTGCGTGCCGCGCTGGTCAACACCAGCACGAAGATCTCGTTGCGGAGCGTCGACCGGGCCGATCATGAGGCTCTGAGTTCTTCGATGGGTCTCGAGGTCGAACAGCAAGGCGTGTTTTCCACGTTGTCCACCCACGAGGCTCTCGTGTCATGGGAGGGAATGGATCGCCCGGTCAGGGGAAAGGTTGTCGCCCGGTTGCTCACGCCGTCGGCCCCGACGATGCCCCTGGATTTGGGTCCCGCGCATCTCGAGCACGTTCCCAACGCGGTAGCCGCCGCTGCGGCGTTGTTGGTCCGCTCCCAGCCGACGGGAGAACGGGCCGCATGGAGCCATCTCCTCGACGAGATCGAGGCGCACCTTCCCGGGGCCGATCCGGTCGTGGTAGTCGACGTACTGGAGGACGTGATCCGCCGAGAGGTGACACGGCTCGCCCGCGCCCGACGATGGGTCCCGGCCATACGCGATGCGGCAGCGCAAGCCGTGATCGATCGACGAGACGTGCCAGGGCACCCGCGCCGACTCATGCTCTCCGGGTCACTCCCTCTTCCGGCGTGCGAAGCGGTTTGCCCACGAGGCGGTTGTCTCGCCGGTGAGTTGGTGGCAGACGAAGCCCAACAACTCTCGAAGGAAGGTTTCATGGCCATTCAGCGGCTTCTTCCCGGTTCGGTCCTGAGTCACCGGGTCCGTCGTCGGGTCCTAGCCGTGCTTCCGCAGTTGGCTCCGGCGGAGTTGATCGATCTGGCCGAACGGTGCCTGGTCGCCCAGGCATGCGACCCCTGGGTGGACGAAAGCGCAGTTACTGCAATCATCAATGCCATGCGGTCGTAGGGGACTCCTCAGATGTCCGGTCAGAGGGCACTGGCCGGATCTGACTCTGGCCCTTGGAGCCGCGCCTCGCGACTTGCTCGACCTCCGGCCGGCCCGTGACCTGGGGGCCATAATCCTGATTGACGACGAACAAGTGTTCCCATAGCGTTCAACCCCTGGCGAGGAGGATTGAATTGCTTGATGAAACGAGAGCGGCGCTTGCAATCGCAGTGCAGGCCGGGCAGCCGGTGTTGCTGTGGGGTGCACCCGGCGAGGGGAAAACCAGCCTGATCGGAGACGTCGGTGCCTCACTTGGGCGACCTGTCGAGATAGTGATCGGGAGCCTCCGAGAGGCATCGGACTTCGCTGGTCTCCCCATGCGCACCGACTTGGGAGTGAGCTTCGCCCCACCCAGTTGGGCGGTCCGTTGCCTCTCGTCGCCCGAGACGGTCCTCTTCCTCGATGAGCTCACCACGGCCGATGTGACGGTTCAGGCGGCCATGATGCGAGTCATCCATGAGCGGGTGTGCGGTGACCTCGTCTTGCCCTCCTCGGTCTCGATCGTTGCGGCCGCCAATCCACCTGACTGTGCAGTAGGCGGTTCGGACCTTGCAGCTCCCCTGGCCAACCGATTCCTCCACCTCGACTTCGAACTGACGTTCATCGAATGGTGCGATGGCATGCAGACCGGATGGAACCTCGGCCAGGTCCCTAGGGTCTGCCCCGAGCGACAGTCGTACGATGCCCTCTGGCGGGAACGAGTGGTGTCGTTCATTCGTCGCCGCCCCGAACTACTGCGTCAGCTCCCGTCTCGATCCGATCAACAGGGACGTGCTTGGCCCTCGCCACGTACTTGGGACGCGGCCGCCCGGATCGCCGCCGCAGCCGACACTGCTAGCGCGACGGCCAATGTGACCCTCCTGCTGATCGCCGGCCTGGTGGGCCAGGCCGCGGCTTCCGAGTTCTTGCAGTACGTCCGGAGCAACGATCTCCAGGACCCGGAGGCGCTTCTCCAGTCACCGTCGCTCTTCGACCCTACGCGCCGCTCAGACGTGGTAATCACTGCACTCAGTGGTGTCAGCCGCGCCCTCAGGGCCCGATGCACCAAAGAGCGGTGGGATACGGCCTGGTCCTTGGTCGAGGCGACGTGTGCCGTAGGGACCGTGGATGCGGCGGCCATGCTCGCCATGGATCTGATGGGTCAACGGCAAGACGATTGGGAGGTTCCCGCGACCGTTGACTACTTCAATCAGCTCCTGCTGGAGACCCCGATCAGATGACGGTGGTCGCGGAGCGCCCGTTGCTTGCTGGGGAGGATCTGCGCTTCTTCCAGGCAATGCGATTCCATGCGCTGCAGCACCAGCCCTACATGGCGTCAGTGCTCTTCGCGATGGTCCCGATCGTCTCACCTGGACTTGGGACCTTCGCAGTTGACCGCCGCTGGCGTCTCTATCTGGACCTGGAGGTGGCTCGGGAATGGGGGCTCGTGTGTGGCTCGGGAGTGCTGATCCATGAGGCGCACCACCTCTTGCGAGATCACCACGAACGAGCCGTGCGGGCCCGGGTCTCCGATGCGCACTCGGCGCTCTTGTGGAACCTTGCCGGGGATGCCGCGATCAATGACGACCTGGTGGCCGAGGGAATCGAGCTCCCTGATGGGGTACTGCCCAAGCACTTCGAGTTGGCCAATGGCCTCGTCGAGGAGCAGTACTACGAGGCCCTACGGGCAAAGAGGGCCTCGTTCGCAGAGGAAGTGTGCGGGTCCGGGTCTGGCAACCTGCGTGGGGACTTTGAGGTCGAGGAGGACGAGGCGCCTGTCATCGACGAGATCGACGCTACCGCTATCCGCGAGCGAGTGCGCCGGGAGATCCAGCGGGGTGCAAAGGGGCAAGTATCGAAGGGGCTGGAGCGGTGGGCCGACGGTCGTGACGCCGCACAGTTGCCATGGCCGGAACTGTTCCGTCGTGCCGTCAGGCAGGAGATTCGAACGGCATCGGGCAGGTTGAATCGGACGTGGGGCAAGCCGAACCGCCGAAGCTCACCTAAGGACGGGTTCCTCTACCCCGGCACTCGCCGGCTGGGTGCGTCGATAGCTGTCGTCTTCGATACCTCGGCGTCCATGGACCAATCCCTACTGGATGCCGCCGCAGCTGAGCTCCGGGGCATCTTGCGGGCCACGAAGTCCAAGTTCATCCCCGTAATTGCATGTGACGGCCTCGCCCAAGATGCGAAGGCTGTCGGTGGAACGGAGATCGTCCAGCTTGTGGGGGGAGGTGGGACCGACCTTCGTGAAGGAATCGCTCTAGCGGCGACGCTTCGACCAACTCCGCACCTCATCGTGGTTCTCACCGACGGCGGGACCCCCTGGCCGAGCGCTGCGCCGGAAGGCACGAGCGTCCTTGCGGTGGTGATCGGCGACGGGGGAGCGCTTCCCACCGGTAAAGGCATCACGGGACATCGGATTCCACTGCCATGAAGCCACGGCTCTCACTCGGTGACCTCATCAGACGCATCGATGAGCCAGGCATCGTTGCGGAGGCACATCGGGTGATTGAGGGCGGGCACCTGCTCTGCTGCACCTCGAGGGGGAGCCTGCCATGTGGGTGGTGTGATTGGGCTGTGGTGACGCAGAGATCGGTCGACTTGATTGCGCGAATTGATGACACAAGGCGTCTGCTCAAGGAGTCGCCATCGGCGCTCTGGTGGGCACTTGCGGCCTGGTCCCTTCAGGAGCCCCTGCCATCGACGGGCTCAGCGTCGGAGGATGTCGTGCGTCCCGAGGTCGACCTCATCTTGCGGGCGCTGAATAGGGCACTTCTGGCGAGCCAGGCTGAACTATCCGACATGCTCGCCAGCGCGTCGGGAGAGGATGGCGAGCTGGTCAAGTGTTGCTCCAGGGCCGCAGCGATCGCTTCACTCGCAATGCTCGAAAACGAGACCTGGTCCTGGAGTCGATTCGTTCCAGCTGATATTCGGGCGCGAAGTGGCACAGCGTTCCGCCGCGTTGAGGCCGCCAGGCTCGGCCGCATCTGCACGGCAGAGATCGAGAAGCTGGTTGGAGGGCCGCCCTTCTCATTCGAGACAGAGCACGTGGCGGAGTCCTTGGCCAAGCGGCGGCACCGATCGCGGAACTACATCTTCGAGGGTATCGATCGTGGCTCAATCAACGAGCTCAACCTCGAGTCGTCGCTCCGAGGGTTGGTTGAGCACGTACATTCCATCGCGAGTGCCGTCGAGGAAGTGCCCGGGACCGTGTCGGTCCGGCTGGCGGCCGACTCGATCCCCATGAGCAAACTGGTACGCAAGACTGTGTGGTCTACCTGCTCGATCGACTGGGTGCAGACATTCATCGATACAACCGGTGCACCTTGCTGGGGCGGACGAAAACCCGGTTCGTTGACAGTCCCGTGGTTTGTCGCGGCAGCAATTGAAGCTGGTCGCACGTCTGAATGGTTGTCTGCAGCTAAGGGGGAGCATCCCCTTCGGGAAGTCATCAGGTCATCGAGTTAGAGCTGACTCCGGATCTGATCGAGCAGCAACGATGTGGTGCCATTGCCCTGGAAGTCGTGGGGCTCATGGAGGACGGCCGCCAGTTCTGCAACGGTTACCTTCCCACATGAACTACTCGATTCATAGGCGAGTGCCAACTCCGTGTGCATCGCGGAGGCGGTCTGCTTCCCCTGCTCGGCGATACCACAGGCAAGCCTCTTCAACTTCATTGTTCATCATTAGTAGGCCTCCCAGTTCCCACATTGCCGTGATATAGCCGACCTCGGCGGCACGTCGGCACCAGCGCAACTCCTCAAGGTGATTGCCATGCGATCGACATGCCCTGGAGGCGGCAAACATGGCCTCCGGATCCCCCTCGTCAGCCGCGCACCGCACCCATTGCTCTGATTCGGCCACGCGATGTTGAACGGACAGCGCCTTCGCTAGGCCGAGCATCGATTCCACCGACCCGGCGTCAGCACCTTGACGAAACGATCTCTCAGCGTCCTCAAATCGACGCATCCCGTAGAACATGCGACCAAGATTGATCATGGCTTCCACATTGCCGGCGTCGGCGGCACGCTGATACCAGAATTCCGCACCGTCCAATCGCCATTGGGTTCTAAAGAGGCGTGCCAAGAAGTACATACCCAGAATCTCCCCACCGTCGGCAGATCGCTGCAACCATTGCTCGGCTTTATCGAACTTCGAGCGCTTCATGTACGCATAGCCGAGGCGGCACATCGCCAAGGTATCTCCAGCCTGGGCTTGCTTGAGCCAGTCCGCCAGCCTTCCGGCTCCGAAGGGCGCACATCTTGGAGGTGAGACCGTTGGCTTCGTGATCATGGACAAGTCCCCACTCCGGTGTTCGACATCGCTCCAGACAGAAAATCCCGTCTGCGCAATTCTCTAGCAGACCGGCGGCCGTTATCGCCCGGTCGAGTCGGCCGGAGTCGAACGCGCTCACGCCAAACTGGTTCGCGGGGCACGGGAGTTGCTGACCCCGATGCCGGGGTGGCGGCGGACGACCGCGCACTCACAGATCAGTTGGGCCAGGCCGACCCAACCAATCGGACGAGATAGTGGCGCTTGGGGGAGATTCCGACGAAACTAGACGCGAGGTTGAGTCTCCCGGACTCCGGAACCAGCTCTGCCTGTGGGTAGACCGCCGATGGGCGATGTATGTCCTGCGGCAAGTAATGCCGTCACGGTGTCGTTCCCATGACCACCGACGTTGCGGCGCCGGCCAAGGCCAGCAACCAAAATCGCACTACGGATCCGATGCGTGCCGGGGATTTCAGACGCAGGCGGTCCACTCCCGCTGTCGCCCAGATCGGCCCCTTGAAGCGAACTGAAGACGGTGAGAGCGTCCGCCGCCAACGGAGCCGTCGACTGAATCTTCAGCAACCTTCGGACCGAGAGGACGGCCGTGGAGGATGGCTCACCCCTCGGTGGCTGTTCCGCATCGCTCGAAGCCATGATCCGGTGACGGCGGATGGTGCCAAGGTGACGTTCAGCGGAGTCAGGGTGACGCGGATGCCGCCAATCCCTGACCGTGAGAACTGACGAGGGTGACGTTCGAGGGTGACGTTGCGGGTGACGTCGGTACGGAGAATTGGCTAGGCCGAGGTGCGAGACCACGGCACGGATCGAAAGTGCCCGACGCTGTGATCGAACGAGAGTCTCACCCGACTGCAGCTGTTCTGCGACCGTCATGTAATGCCGGGCGATCAGCCATGCGCCCCGATGGGCGGTCTGTCTCCGTGGTGCGTCCAGTAATGGACGCTTCGATGGCCCCGAATTTGCCGGGTCGTCCATGAGCGCTTACCCCCACTTGTCGGAATCACTACCGCAGTTGGCAACGCCGGACGAGGTCGCGCCCCTCCTGGCCATGACGCCTCTTGGCGTGGTCCGCCAGTGCCGCGCCGGAAAGATTCCGGGGGTCAAGATCGCGGGTCGCTGGCTCGTGCATGTCCGCAAGCTTGCGGAGCAACTCGACGGTGCTCCGATGCCGAACACCGGAAGAGCCACGCAGAAGACCCGTTAACTCAACCCGTCAGGCTCGCGATCTCGGGTTTCCCGCTCGCCAAACGCCCTCCCCAGCACTTCTGCCGCCTGCCGTTGCCGTTCATTTGTGGCGTGTCCGTACAAACTGAGGGTGAGGGAAGGATTGGCATGACCGAGCACTTCGGCGGCATTGCGAGGGTCGATGCCGGCGGCCAGCATCTCCGTGGCGGCAAAGTGGCGGAGCGAGTGCAGGTGGATGTGCGGCATCTCGAGCTCGACGCAGAGCGTGTGGACGACCGACGTGAGGGTGTCCGGATTCACCGGACGACTGCCGTCCGGGAAGGTTGAGACGATGAACGCGTCATCTACCAGCTCGACATCGACCGCCTCGGCTGCCTCCTCACACCTGGTCCGCCAATCCTCGAGGATGGCCACGCCGGCTTCAGCCACCGCGATTCGCCGTTCACGGCCGGTCTTCGTGGCCTTTTCGCCCCGTTC
This sequence comes from Acidimicrobiaceae bacterium, assembly GCA_043784065.1. Lineage (GTDB taxonomy): Bacteria > Actinomycetota > Acidimicrobiia > Acidimicrobiales > RAAP-2 > Bog-756. The sequence continues at coordinate 889 of JAYVYR010000140.1, read as the reverse complement.
CTCGCCAGCCCGGTAGAGGGATCGGCGGAACCGGATCGAGTGGTCCTCGACGTCGATCCACCGGAGTCCGCAGAGTTCGCCGCGTCGGCCACCGGTAAGCACGGCCAAGGTCAGCAGCATCCCCCAGCGGGGACCTCGGTCCTGGGCCGCGGCCAGCAACCGCCGGACCTCGTCGGGGGTGGGTACCTGGAGCTCCACCCGCTCGAGCGCCGGAGGTTGCGATCGCTCGGCAGGGTTGCGCTCGATCCACCCCCATCGGACCGCCTGATTTAGGGCAGCCGACAGGTTGGCGTGGTGTCTCCGGATGCTGGTCGCCTTCAACGGCCTTTCCCGGCCTTCACCCGTAGCGAGCTTGCGATACCACTCGTCGAGGTGGCGGGGTGTCAGTTCGGCGATCGGCATGTCCCCGAACTCGGGGAAGATGACCGTCTCAGCCGACCGGCGGGCGTCGTGCAGGGTCCGGGGAGCCCGCCCACGGGCCTCGCTGTGGCGGAGCCACTCGTCGATCAGGGTCCGGACTGTCGCAGACGAGTCGAGCGCAGCCTCGGCCGGAGCCTCGTCCAGCTCCTTTTGCCAGGCCCGGAGCTTGCGCTGGGCCTCGGTCTGGTTGCGTGCGTCGACAGTCTTGGACAGCTGGCGGGGGTTCCCCGTCATCGGGTCGAAACCCACGAAGACACGCAGCTGCCACTTGCCTGGGGATCGCTGCCGGACTGTTCCTGTACCCTTGGGACGTCTCGACGTCCTGGCCTGCATTTCCATCCCGGAAATATAGGCCAAATATAGGCCGAAGGGGCAAGGAGAGGTGCGAGAGCGGCCGAATCGGACTCACTGCTAATGAGGCCGAAGTGCCAGGCGATCTCGCACCCCCATCAAAGTTGTCCTCAGCGTC
>JAYVYR010000139.1:0-2869 GCA_043784065.1 Acidimicrobiaceae bacterium | reverse complement strand
GGGCCTGTAGTTCCGCATGGTAATGGAGAGCTCCCAACGGGAACTGTGGATTGCTGCCTCGTGGGCACGGGCATCAGACTTTCGATTTTCCCTGCCCTCCCCCCTATCCGGCCAACCCGTGCCGCCAACAACCAATAGCAAAGGGTCGTCAATGGTCGTAGGCAATGAGGGAAACCGGAACTGGCTGACCGCCGTGGTGGTTGTGCCATCGTCGGACCAGCGTGTGTCCTCGGCGGCCACCAAACCCTCGAACTCGGCATTGGCATGGCCTTCGGCGGCCAGAAACACCTGTCCCGAGCGGTTGACGAGCAGTTCCAGATCGATTGCCAAGACACCCCAGGAGGCGCAATCCCCAGAACTAGCGGAAATTGCTGGCACAGTAGCCACACCTGGCGAACCCGGCCAGGTCCGACCGCTTGGCTTTTGGCCGGGAGCGTCCACAACCGACTGGTGTCGAGTCGATTCTCCAGGTGTCGTCGCTCCAGGGCTCGGTGTCTCGTCCGGGGATCCGGGTCATAGCGTTGAGCTGGGACTGAGCCTTGCGGAGTCACTTGTTGTAGCCGGACTGATGGGGCAGGTCCGGACTGGTGGGGCAGGTCCGGACTGGTGGGCCAGGTAGCGGGACAACCTCGGCAGGTTCTTGTTGGCGCAACGGAGGAAGCGGGTCCCTGAGGTTGCGTGTGTTCGAGCAACACCGATCGCGGATGCCGTAGTGGCCTCACTGGCCGACCCCACACCTCGGGGAACCCCTGGACGCAGTCATCTACCGTGGTGGGCGTGCCCCCAACTATCGACGTCGCCGCCGAACGTGCCGCCACGCCGGGCTGCGCATTGGTCACCCACCTGAACAACGCCGGGGCCGCCTTGCCGACGGCGGCCACCCTCGACACGATGACCGCCCACCTCAGGCTCGAGTCCGAGATGGGCGGGTATGAGGCCGAGACCATCCGGTGGGACCGGGTGGCCGCGGTGCGGGCGTCGGCCGCCACGCTGCTCGGTGCCACTCCCGACGAGGTGGCCGTGACCGGTTCGGACACCGAGGGCTTCACCAAGGCCCTGTGGGGCTTCCACCTGGGAGGCGGGCTCGAGCGAGGTCGGCGCATCCTCGTCGACCGCCTCGCCTACGACAGCCATTACATGGGCTTGCTCCAGGTGTCTGACGTCGCCGGCACGACCATCGAGGCGGTGTCCAGTACGCCGGACGGGACCCTCGACGTCGAAGCCCTGGCCGCCGCCCTATCCGGCGGCGACGTTGCCCTCGCCAGCCTGACCCACGTGGGCACCCACCGGGGCCTGGTCAATCCGGTGGCCGACGCCGTCCGCCTCTGCCGCGAGGCCGGGGCCACAACCTTCGTCGACGCCTGCCAGAGCATCGGCCAACTGCCGATCGACGTCCTAGCCATCGGTTGCGACGTCCTGACTGCCACCGGACGCAAGTGGCTGCGCGGGCCGCGGGGCACCGGCCTGGTCTACGTGCGGGCCGGTTTCGCCCCGCTGCTCCGACCCATCGGCATCGACGGCCGCTCGGCTACTTGGGATGCCGTCGACCACTACCGGTTCGAGAACGGGGCCCAGCGGTTCATCCCCTTCGAGACCCCAGTGGCCGTGCGGCTCGGGCTGGGCACGGCCATCGACCACGTGCTCGACCTCGGGATCGACGCCATCGCCGTGCGGGTGGGGTCGGTGGCCGAGGAGCTCCGTTCACTGCTGGGCGCCGTCGACGGGGTGGCCGTCCATGACGGCGGTCGTCAGCGCTGCGGGATCGTCACCTTCACCGTGGCCGGCCACGCTCCCGACGAGGTCGCAGCCGTCGCGCGGGCGGTCGGAATAAACGTGTCGGTGACCGACCAGCCGGCAGCCCGCCTCGACCTCGGGGGCGACCGTCCGACCGGCGTGGTGCGGGCCTCGCCGCACTACTACAACACCTCCGATGAGCTGGCCCGGCTCGTCGAGGTGGTGTCGGGCTTGACCGTCCGGTGAGGGTGCGGGCGACACGGACCGCGCTCCTCCTCGTGGTCGTCCTGGCCGCGAGAGGCGGGCCGGCGTCCGGATTGGACTGACCCCGGTGTGGCGGGCGATCGTGCCCAACGGCCCACTGGGCGCATGCGGTGTTCTGCCTCCCGGTCCCCCGACCTCCGGACGAAGGCCGGGAGGCCACGCAACCCGTCGTCGGACTGCCCCGGTCGGCACCTCGGGACCTTCGACCAGGACATCGGTGGCTCCGCACTCGAACTCGGCGCCGACCCGTCCGAAGGGATCCCGCTGGTGGTCAACGCCGACCCGGTGTCGCTCCCGACCGGGGCCGGCCCACCGCTGCGCGCCGGGGCCAGAAGCGGTCAGGCGGGGGTGAACGGACTCCCGTGGCCCGGCCACCACGAGCGCGGGACGCAGGGCCAGCAGCTCGGCCCGCGACGCCTCGAGGAGCTCTTGGTCGGCGGCCAGGGGGTCGATGGCGGGGCCGTCGGCCGACCACCACAGGTGGGCGCACGCGACAAGGTCGGAGTCAGGCTCCATCAGGGTGGTGATGTCTTCGGCCGAGTGGCCCGGCGTTGCCTTGAGGCGGACCGAAGGACCGAGCTCGAAGCCGTCGGCATCCCGCTCGATCCACAGGTCGTCCTGGTAGATGGCCCAGTGGTCGTGGAAGCGGGCCTCGGTGAACAGGGCAGCGTTCAGTGTGTGGTCGGGGTGGTGGTGGCTGAAAACCACGTCGGTCACCTTGCGGGGATCAATTCCGAGGGCGGACAAGGGATTCAGGATAAGGCTGCGGCTGGCCACCATGCCCGGGTCGACCACGATGATGGCGTCGCCGTCGCGGACCAGCACCACCGTGCTCGCCACCCGGTCGTCCGCATACCCCTCGGCCAGAACG